>JAJYDZ010000022.1 GCA_021790415.1 Thermoplasmata archaeon
ACACTCCTAAGGTCAGAAATTTACTCTATAAGAGATTGATACCTATTACCATTCCTCGTGCATGGAGTTCATAAGGAGTCAGAAATTTACTCTATAAGAGATTGATACAAGGGCAGTACATCCATGGTCTTTGATACAGTCGAGGTCAGAAATTTACTCTATAAGAGATTGATACCTAACAGAATACCCAATAAATATAGGAACAAACGCCGTCAGAAATTTACTCTATAAGAGATTGATACAGGGCAAACACAATTCCCAGGGTGAGGAATACAAGGGTCAGAAATTTACTCTATAAGAGATTGATACCAGAGGAAGTGATCTTATCATCGGAAAGTGGCACATGTCAGAAATTTACTCTATAAGAGATTGATACGCACTGCACGGACAAACACCCTATCGCCAGCCTTAAGTCAGAAATTTACTCTATAAGAGATTGATACGAAACACTTTAAGCTCTTGGGCAGGCTCGAGGAGCAGTCAGAAATTTACTCTATAAGAGATTGATACTCATCGAATGTCAATTGAAATGACATTTTATGTCCCGTCAGAAATTTACTCTATAAGAGATTGATACATAAGCAGGATACCCAATTGCACAATGATCTAAAAGTCAGAAATTTACTCTATAAGAGATTGATACGTGAATGTAACGGAATTTCCAACATCTGTTGGGTGTCAGAAATTTACTCTATAAGAGATTGATACCAGAACACTTTCACGGCTGCCGGAAATGCAACTCTGTCAGAAATTTACTCTATAAGAGATTGATACTAGATGAAGCACACCGCATTAAATCGCTCAATTCGGGGTCAGAAATTTACTCTATAAGAGATTGATACCAGAGTAATCGCCGGTTGATAATTGTGCATTTTTGCCGGAATAAAAATGATCCAGGTCGCCGGTTTAATTTTGATCCATTTGCTCATCAGTAGATCAAAAAGCACATCCAGAATTCCTATTTGACTCGACAATAATGGCAACAAAGGACTTGGCTCTAATCAGTTTTGACGCGATGAATATCCTCATGTTAACAGCTATTATCTTCACTCTGGATACAAAGTTCATTAGAATCCATATGTTGTACAGAAGGATTGCCTGATAGAAATGTAACTGCCTGAGGTTATGCCTCTTGGATGTTGCTTTTGCAAGGAATTTCCGAATCATGCAATATTGTGTTTCTCTCCCTATCTCTTTCGGTACAGTTTTAAAATCTTCTTTGGTGGGATGTTCACGTTTGTCACTAAACTCAGTTAAAATTATCATCAGTGTCAAAAATAAGCTTATCTAAAGAGCTTTCCAGTAATTAAAGGGTCGATGATGAATAGAACTCAACTAACTTTCAATCCGCCTCTGTAAACAGAATTCACAATTCCACTTGCCCATTTATAAGGTATTTCACAGGGGTTATCAACATTTAAAATTAAAAAATTAGCCCTCTTTCCAGGTTCAATGGTTCCCATTCTGTCAATCGCTCCTAAGGATGCAGCAGAATTAATTGTTGCAGCATTAATCGCCTCGTTACTTGTCATACCACAGTTCTTCACTGCAAGATGAATAGAGAAAAGCATGTTAGGGATAGGCGATAGAGGGGAGCAATCCGTTCCCAATGCAACAGGAACATTCCTGTCAATGAAGTTTCTAGCATTGGGAAACTTTTCATTAAGTGAAAATGCCGTTATGGGGAGCAAGGTAGCAATTACTCCATTTCTTTTCATGATTTCAATTCCATTCATATCTGTTTTCAGAAGATGATCTGCAGAAATTATTTTGTGTTTATCGGATAACTTAAGGCATCCAATATTTGAAATTTCATCTGAATGGATTCTGATTTTAATTCCAAGTTTATCACACGCTTCAAAAAATCTATTGGTCTGTTCAGGGGTAAAGGCGCCTTCATCGCAGAAGCAATCTCCAAAATCCACCATTCCAGAGATTTCAGGAAGCACCTTTTCAACGACGAAATCTGTGTAATGATCTCCATCAAATTCTGGTGGAATAGAATGCATTCCAAGAAAAGTGGTTACGACATCCACAATTTCCATGGATTTCAATTTAACGGCAGCATTCAGAATAGCTCTCTCTGTATCCAGATCCAATCCGTAACCGGATTTTACTTCCAAACATGTTACCCCACTTCTTATCTCCTGCTTTATCCTGCTCATGGAATCTTCAAGTATCTGATCAGAAGTTTTTCCTCTCGTGTCCCTGACAGTTTTCAGGATTCCATTTCCTTTCTTCAGGATATCAACATAAGTCTCTCCTCGTATCCTCTGGTAAAATTCTTCCGTTCTATTTCCTGAATACAGAATATGTGTATGTGAATCTACGAATCCCGGCAGAATCCCCAGGCCGGTGCAATCTATAACTTCTCCATTATTTTCGCTTAGGTAAGATTCAGCCACCCTGTTTGGAACAATTGATTTGATATTGCCGTTCTCCTCTATGATCGAGTGTTCATATGTGAGTTCCATATGATCCTGTTCCTTTCCCCTAAGAGGTCCATTGGCCTTTGTGGTTACAATAAATTTGGGATTGTAAAACACTTTCAAAACATCACCATCAAAATATCACTCCTGAAAAATAAGAGAGGAATGTTGCAACAACGGATGCAAGAATTGGTACCATGAACGGTATTCGATACATGGAATATTTTCTGTCTCCAAAAACTTTAGTGGAATATTTGACTGGGTTGAGATCTTCCTTAAACGGGGAATATATGAGGTACATCTTTCCGAAAGTTTTTTTGTTTATCATCCCCACAAAGGGAAACGACAGAGCTGACATGAAACCAAGATTCATTATGAGGAGAAAGGAAAGAGGGAATATGGAATTCAGGTCTGAATAATAAGATGCGGCAGATATGGATAATGGTGCAATACTTCCAAGGATTGCAATGATCCCCTTAATATCACCAATGCCAAAGAGCTTTTCCATATAACCTGCCACAAACATCAGAGAAACAAGGGTAAGTGTGAATCCATAGAAGAATCCAATAAAGAAGATCAATACAATCGAAATCAAAAGAAAAACAATTCCCATCAAGAAATAAATGGAAATATCTGTTCTAAGGAAGGTAAAAATAAACACCAATATGAGGAGTATAATGAAAATAGATGGAACCGATGCAGCGTAGTCAATCACAGCACCTGTTGCCATAAGAGGAATGAAGAGATACGATTTCACGGACCTCTTCTTTATATCAGAAACTGATCCTATGAACAGACTCACTAAGGCAACAATGATAATTGCAACCATTTCATAATCATTCAACTGCATATTATCAGAACTCCAAACTTACAGTTCATAGCATGAGGAACCCGTATCCTGAAGAGCGCATTCCATTGAACTGTATTTCATCTTACGGTTGTCCATAAAGGTCTTTACATGATTTAGGGCAAGCTCGGGGGTATTGTTTTCCCTGCTGATATGCAGAAGAAGAATCTTTGTCTTATTGGAAGCAATCTTTGACAGAGCTTCCCCAGTCTGCTCATTTGAAAGATGCCCGTATGGTCCAAGTATTCTCTTCTTCAATTTCTCATGATACTTTCCATTCCTGAGCATCTCAACATCATGATTTGATTCCAGGGCAAGAATATCTGAATTTGACATTGGCTCGACCAGATCGTCAGGGAAATGTCCCATATCTGAAAACACGGATATCTTCTTCCCTTTGTATTCTATGACATAACCCACAGGATCAACGGCATCATGTGGAATCTTGTACGATTTAATCAAAAAATTTCCAATAGCTGTTTCACCATTCATTCGGTAATATTTATCAACATTAAGGGCAAGTGCCGTCTTTTCCCTGAGATAGATATCAGCCTTAAGTTTCCTTGCAGCTGCATTAATCCCTGAACTATGGTCAGAGTGCTCATGGGTGACAAACACAGAGATATTCCTTTCAGAAAGACCAAGTTCGTCCATTCTTTTCTGAAATTTTATTGCTGAAATGCCGAAGTCAATGGTAATAATGTCATATTTATCCCAGATAATTGTGCAGTTTCCTCCACTGCCACTCCTGACAACACAAAACCCGCTTTCAATCAATATTACACACTATGCAACACACAATAAAATATTATTGTTAAGCATTCACGTTTCCAGCACAGTCCAAAAAGAGTCATGGGAACAAGTGGAAAAAATTACAATTCTTTGATCATAAGATCCATTAATCATTTCCTCAGGTTACTTATCATTTTATTGTAATCATCCTCAGAAATCTCTCCCCTGGCATATCTCTCTTTCACTATCTTTTCGACATCGCTGTAATTATCCCTATGATGATTATCGCTGGAATCTCTGAACATCTCAAAGAAGAAATATATGAAGAGCAGAACAAAGATCACTGAAACTATTCCAATAATGGGCATAAAAATGATCATTCCGGTATATCCGCTACCCATCATTCCATAGGGTCCATAGGATCCATTATATTTGTATCCACCGAATATTGCTGCCAAAGTCGCAACCACTGCCATAAGGACGATTAGTGCCATAACAATCCACAAAAACTTTTCCATCTTTTGCATGATTTATAATAATGCTGAAACAGTTCATAAGGTCTATCTGAAACGTGTTTCATCAAGAACAATTTCATTGGTAACACCCTTTCTCATTCTCACTATAATTCCCTTATTTTCAAGTGCTGTTAACGCTCTTGAAACGGATGCCTTTGACGTGTTGATTAAGGGAACCATTGCGCTCTGGAGCATTCTGTTTTCATGCGATTTTAGGAGGTGAATGATATCAAGTTCTGTCTCCGAAAACAATTTCCTGGCTGCTTTTTCATCTATAGAATCGCCTTCTGAAGATACCTTCTCACCGTAGTTTATTACGACAGGCCTTTTCGCCTGAATATTGTTGATCAAAGATGGCAATATCTTCCTTATACCCTCAATTGACCCAATTGATATGACAATATTTGCGCTCAATATGAAAAGGAAAAGTAACATCTGGATGCTGTCTATTTTTCCTCCAATATAAACGACAGCAGAAAAAATGGCAACAACCACGGCAATTATCATAACTGAAAGAAATAGGGAACCTGATAAGAATACCATTCTCCTTATTTTTTCATCCATGGAACTTCACAATACCAGTCACGTATAATTGCGACAAGGATACATATCAAAGTGATACATCATTATTGTCCTCAAATCACTTCAAATCAAATCGCTAAAAGACTTCATATATAATTTTAGAAGGTTGAATGATGCATGCAAGTTTGTTCTGTATCAACGCTTTCCAATGAGAATTAATTGGCGATAGACTGAAATTGATCTACCAGAGAAAATTCTTGCTCATTTTCTATGGAAAATCAAATTTGTGCAACTTTGAAAGTTGTTTAAAGAGATAAGATTTAATGAGATCGTAAATAATCACTCACTTCCGAAGCTACAACGTCAAAGGAAGGCGGGTTCAGCACCAGAGCTGGAATTTCTTTTTCCCACTGGGTTCTAAGCATTTTTATTCTTTTATCTGCCTCATCATAATTATATGTTTTTTTATAATATTCCATCTTCACAGAAATCAATGAAAAATCCAATACCACATTTTTCTTTATTAGGAAATATATGTCGTAAAGATCCCTCGCCTGTTTTCTTGTCATAAGTGCCCTGATTTTTTCAGAAAATATCTCTTTCAGATCCATCTCGTTGACCATATATGGTCCCAGATCTCGGTAGATTGGCGTTATGTTATAATTTACAGGAGGTAGTAGCACACTTTCCCTTAAACTCACATCTATCCTGATTGTTTGCAAAGAAAGTGGTGTGTGAAACAGAGGGCCACGAATCTTTATTACATAATTGATCGATAAATTTCCACTTAATTTTGAATATGAACTCGGATAGAATCTGTTAACTTCAGATAATGCACGTTCAATTTTTTCACCCCTAAATGCACCTGATGCTGTAAAATCAAGATCTTCAGAGAATCGGTTAAGACCATAGCATTTTTGGAGTGAAGTTTCTCCCTTGAAGACCAGTTCATTACCAATGTTTGCATAAATTCTAGAAAGAACAATATGCTGAAGATAATCCTTCTCTTTCTGGTACGCGTTGAATGATATTGGAGTATCGAGAAGCTCCTCTTTACTTAGCATAAGTTACCCTCCATCTTATATCTTTGAACTGACCTTTTCCCCCATAATTAACATATCTCTGAGATCTAAAAACCTTTAATTTTTCGCAATTATATCCAAATTTTTCAAGGAGGTGTCCAAGTCTGTTGATAATTGCACCTGATTGCATGCGCATGCCGTATTCCGTGAGCCTTTCAAAATTTACTCCATCTTTATTTTTCAGTACTTCCTCTACCTCACCTATGAATGTGTTAAGATAGAGTGAGTCTATGATAGCTTTTTCAATCGTAGCAATCATACCAAGATCGGACCGTTCAAACCCGAATATCCTATCTTTGCGAAATCTGATGAATACGATTCTGTTTTGTGCAATGGAAATTGCCCTATGTTGGACAGGGGAAACTACCTGAATTTCTGCGGGTATCTGAGTTGTTAAACCATGGAGATAAAAAGCTGAAATTAGACTAATATACGAAGGAGAAACAACATGGGAGGCAATTTCTGAAATTTCCACATCGTCCAGATAGTAAACTCCCTTCTTGATCCTCTTTATATGTTGCATTGTGGAAAGGCGGTTTGACACATACTTCTCGGATTTTCCAAAAATCCTTGCAGCATCATGAATACTAAAAATTTTTAAATTCTGATATTTAAGCTGATCAAAGAAATCCTCCTTTTTCACATGATAACTATACTTTCGTATGTATTAAGCCATTCTATTATAGGTGTAACTGTATATGATTATTAATTTGCCATTTCTTGTATGAGCAGTCACCATTATTATCATCTGGTATCTTTCAGTAAACTACCCAAAGCCCTCATAGGGGACTTGTTGCTGTAAGGGATTTGCGGATCAGGCCCAAATATTCACCGATTGACATTTCATTGTCAAGGCAGGGGAGTTTCTCTCACATCTGAAACATCGAATATTTCAGTTGATTTATATTCATCTCGTCTCAGTCAGCCTTCTGAGTGATCTATTTATCTTGCCCCTGAGAAGAAGTGAATTCATTACCACAGATGAGGAACTCATACCCATGGCAAGAGCGGAAAGTATTGGAAGGAAAGAGTATATCGAAAGGCCTGCAAATGGTACAAGAACACCTGCAGCAATGGGAATCAGTGCAGTGTTGTAACCAAAAGCCCAACCAATATTCTGTTTAACCTTTCCTATGGTTTTGTCGCCTATGATCTTTGCATAAACAACATGCATGAGATCGTTGTTCAGGAGAATTATGTCACCGCTCTCTCTGGCAATATCTGTACCCGAACCCATAGCAATGCCAACATCTGCAGTTTCCAGAGCAATGGAATCATTTATTCCGTCACCGGTAAATATGACATAATCACCATTCATCTGGTATTTCTTAATTATATCTGCCTTATCTGAAGGCATCACCTCAGCATGAATATCCTCTATACCTATCTCAGAGGCAACCCTTTCTGCCTCTTCATAGGAATCCCCGGTTATCATAGATATACCTATACCCATTGCCTTTAGCCGCCTCACAGCTTCAGCAGCATTTTCTCTTATCTTATATGAAAGCTTGAAAATTCCAGATTCAACGCCATTGATCATGACTGCAACGGTTGATCCACCTTCCATCTTCTTTCTAATTATCTCAATATTCCTGCCCTGTGCAATTCCCTTTATTCCCTTACCTGGCATTTCCTCAACATCTGATACTTCCACAATTTGTGCTCCTTTCTCACCTGCCATTTTAACAATTGCCTTTGCAACAGGATGATTTGAAGACATCTCCAGCGAAGCTGCCTGTGAGAGAACCTGATCAGGGGAATATCCCAATGAAGTTGAGAATTCCATAATTGTTGGTTCCGGCTCAGTCAGGGTTCCTGTCTTATCAAAAATTGCCCTGTTTGCCTTTGAGAGACGGTCAAGTGCGCTTGAATTCTTTATTATGATACCGTTCTCATACGATATATCCGATGAGAGAAGAAGTGTAATTGGTCCGGCCAGGCCTATTGCACATGGACATGCGATTACCACAACAGAAACAAATGCAAGAACTGCTATGACTAATGGGAAGGCATATCCAACCGATGAAAGATAAAAATACCAGAATAGGGAGGCTAATATGGCAGTCACAATCACAATAGGAACAAAAACAGATGAAAATACGTCTGCTATCCTCTGAACCTTGGCTCTTCCCGATGCAGCCCGCTGAATGAGTTCATATATCTGGTTTACCGTGCTGTCTCTGCCGGTCCTTGTAACCTTAATTCGAAGTATACCATTGAGATTTTTGGTTCCTGATGATACGCTATCGGGCGCTTCCCTTGTAACAGGTTCCTGTTCCCCTGTTAACATGGATTCGTCAATGTCACTTTTCCCCTGATATATTTCTCCATCCACGGGTATGACCTCACCCGGTTTCACGAGTATGAGATTTCCGGTTTTTACCTGTCCCGTGGGAATTGTTGAAATTTCTCCATTCTCCTTTATGATCGTTGTATTTCCGGGAATCATGCCAATAAGCTTTCCTGCAGCCTTATTGGCTCTTATTTTAGTACTATTCTCAATGAAATTTCCGGTGAGAATCAGGGTTATTATGAAAGCAGATGCATCAAAATACACATCTGATTGTGGAATTGTGCCGGGAAGCAATGTGATATATGCTGAGAAGAAGAATGCTGTTAGGGTACCCATGGAAACAAGCAGATCCATATTGGCAGTCTTTCCCCTTATTGAATGGTATGCACCGTCATAGAACCCATATCCGGAATAAAACTGTACCGGCAATGTCAAGAGAAGGAGAATATAATTTCTGTCTGTGAATGAAGAAGAAACGAGATAGGTAATAATAATAATTGAAACTGCAAGGGGCCAGCTTACAACGAGCCTTCTTTTCAGGGTGAGGGCTGCCTTTTCCGGCGATTCGTATTTATACTGGCACTCCTTAGAACAGAAGAGATACTTTTGGCTGTCCAGAACGGAATATATGGGAGAATCGTCTGGTACATACATACCGCAGACAGGATCTGTTGGCATTCATCCCACTTATCTGCTGTGCTTTAAAGGATTCTTGTCAAATTCTGCCTTGCATTGCGCACTGCAGAAGTAAAATTTCTTACCCTGGAATTCGCTCTGGAATTCAGTGGACTCTTTTACTTTCATCCCGCAAATTACATCTTTTGCCATGCTTATGCAATGCTAATTGCATTCTTAACAGTTGCGGAATATTCCTCAGTGACATCCTCCCCCGAACTAACGCATTAAGCTTTCCGATTCAGAGACTGGATTTTCCATACAGGTATTGATCCAATCTCCACAGGCTTTATCAGTCGAGTAGAGAGCAAGCGCGGTAATCTGAGTAGACCTAATTTTAATCCAGACATCCCGTCTGGATGGTTTCTTCAGTTTCCGTTTCCAGCTCCCCCTCTAAGATTCCGGACTGAGGCTTTTCGTCTATCCGGCTCCAAGTCTGGCCACGGTGGATTTCTCCACGACATAACATGCACCCTTCCCTTTCGGTTTGATGCGTGCTTAGCCTCCAATTGACGGTTCGAACATCTCTTCCATCCTCACTCAGGCGGGTGGAAGGCATAAGGTCTTGTAGCCCTTTCGGGCAATAACCTGTTCCTCCGTTTTCTCAAAGGCAGCCAGTACCCACAGACCCTTTCCTCTTCTCCGTTATTATCAGGAGTGTCATCGGTACTACGATCTGATCCGCCAGGCCTTGAACGACCAGTGAGGTTGGCTTTACGCATTCCCTACCGGCCATCTTTGCCCAAGGTCTTTCCCCACTTTGCACATTATGCCTTGTATCCATGCTATCGCCCTTACACCGGAGTGTTTCTCATGCACATATACCCGTTTCACATGAGAATTCTGCCTTCGTCCGAATCCGACAGACTCGACACACTCAATAACACGTAACCATCTTTGACTGTGCGTGCTGGATGTTACGATGCTGCAGCGTTCGCTTAATGCTATGGCCTGGATACTTGCTAACCCTTCTGGATGGTCTGGTCTTACGACTTCAAGGGTATTGTCACCGAAGCTTGCATGTGATATGTTACCATATTCACATGTTCGGTCAGCTACATTGATATCAGGTTCTTTCAATGGTCATTTCCTCCATGACTGGCTTAATGTGGTTATGGGCTGCACCGAATGCCCATCCTCATCTTTATTTGACCAATTTTTTATTTGCATGCGGATGCATTCATCTTTAAGCAGATCATGAAACCACAAACATTACATCATGCTTGAAATTCCCAATTCAAAACACATCATAATGTCATGGGGCTCGTGTAAATTTGCGGAAACACATGGAAATAAAATTAATTTGCATACATTCATCTAAATGCCAAAAAAAGAAAATTAATTCTTGTCAGATCCTGTTGGAAATTTGAAATTTAAATTCCGGACCCATTCAAGGTGTAATTTTTTTAAGTATTTGCCCAATGCTCAACATTAACGCCATTAAAACAGCGGTTGAAGCTTTATAATCCTCATCCATAATGAATTTTCTTATCTTAGGAGAATATTTTTTTGGGTTATGAACGGCTTCCTGAACGTTGTCTGTTATGGTTTCAAAATTGAACATGAACCCCTTAATAAGGTCAGAGTTCTTTTCTGATGCCATGGCGCCCATAATGGAAATAGATACATTCATTGTTTTCATTAAGGCTATTGTAAATTCTTTTGATGAAAAGAACTTTCCGAAGAAGTCCACATCTGTGGGTAAATAGTTATTGGAAACAGATTTCATCAGGTCAACTATGTCTGCGTCCTGCAGCTTCTCAAGAATTTCGAGCAATGAATCTATTACTTCCGCGTTTTTCTCAATTCTGGAAAGAACTGTTTCTGTTGCATCCTTTTTTATCTCTTTTCCTGGCATTTACATCACTCCCCTAAGCATGGCGCTAAAATAGGTATCTGCTGAAGTCCATTTCAAAAGGTAATCCAGTTTGCTCTGGGCAGCTGCTCTTGGAGGCTAGTTGTATGAGAAATAGAGGGTCATTGCTTTCTCATCTCCAGTTACCGTGGTACAGGCAACCGCGCC
>JAJYDZ010000023.1 GCA_021790415.1 Thermoplasmata archaeon
CTTGTCAATGTGCTGTTGAATGTAAATTTCTGACCGAGTATATCAGTTACGGAAATCTTTCCACTGCCCGATGATTGGGGTTTGACATATTGGACATAACTTATGGCTGAAACTAATACAACTATTACGATAATAATGGATATCAGTACCTTTATTTTGTTTTCGCTCAAGTTCATTTTGATCACTGAAATAATTCTTACTTTAGTGAAATAACATTTAGTATATTAAATTTTTTTCCTGTTAAAAACATTTGAAAAGTCAGTAAATTTATAATAAAATGCTTACATTTCTCATTTCAAAAACTTTATACAAGTAAATATTATTCTATAAAAAATGTCAAATAGAAAATACTCAAAAAACAAGAAAGCACAAGCAGCAGAAAAGGAAGTGGAAAAGAAGAAAACACTCCCTGATTTAGTAAGAGAGAACAAAAAATTATTCACTGTTTTGGCTACGATTATTATTGTCGTTATTCTTGTTTCTGTTTCCCTGGAATTTAATATTTTTAAGGATAATTCCACGGATAGCATTAGCATTCCAAATCCGTTCCCTTGGGGCAGCTTCGTAAAAATATCCAATAATAATTTCGGCAACCAAACTCATTTCTATTGGATTTCGTGGTATGGCTGCCCAATCGGGGCAGCAAATTCATGGGGCCTTTATCTGGCAGTTGAGGAACATATACCTGCAATCAGTAATGATATCACATTACACACATCTGATCCTTATGATTCTGCACCAGGTGAACCGGGATTACTTTTCAACGGAGATGTATCATACGGCAACTATTATTTCAGCGTTTATTACATGTATAATCAATATCACAATGCGACCGCAGCAGGTACCCCAATAGCAAGCAACCAGCTTGTTTCTGTAGGTCTTCAGGAGGTAAATTCCACAGAACCCTCGTTTATAAGTTCCATGATTTATACGATTCAGACACAAACTGCAAGTCAGACTTCAAGCTCAGGTGCACCTATAGCACCCATAGGATCAACTGGATATCATCTGGTCACGACACTCATAATTACCGGTCCGAATGGAGCCTATTATATGCAGGGACCTGCATTTAACCTCGCAGATCTCACTTCCAATCCAACCGCTGCGTCCAATTATCTTAATTCTCCAGCCTATGAAAGTTATGTCCTCTCGCCCAGTTATGTAGAGAGTAATATGAAAAGCATTGGGGTTATCACAGACTATATGGGGGAAATAAATACTATTGTGGGAGAAGTCTCTTAATAGTTTAGATGAGCAAATAATATGAACCTTTATACAACTTGTTAGGTACGGACAAAAAAGGCGATAGAAAACCTTGATGAAACTAATATCATTTGATATTTCAGAGAACAAACATTTTTTTATTAGTTAAATATCCGATGACATTGCCAAAGAATAAAAAGCATCCTCTGGAAATGACCGTTCAGGTTAGGAGAACGGATTGCCTAATAACTGACGCAACATTTAATATTCCTGATTTGAAAGGACTCACCAGACTCAAGATAGAGGTTGATGAGACACTTCACAGTCTTGAGGTAAAGAAGGTTGACGATAAAACAATGACAGCCCTAAGAAAAGTGTCAAGAAAAATCGTGCAGGCAGGACCAACAAGATTATGGGTATATGGAAAGAGTTGTAGCGCATGTAAATTCATGGCCCTCAGCGATGCCGTTGTACTTGGAACTAAGAGTATTGACAGAACTACGGTAAGATTCCGTCTCCTTGTTAGTTCAACGGGTAATGCTAGAAAATTGGTTCATGATCTTGAAGAATCTGGTCTTGAACCTGTTGTCATCGACGGTCCTGAAGAGATAAAAACAGAGATTACGGATAGGGAAAATCAGGTATTGAGGTTATGTCTGGATCTTGGTTATTTTGATAACGAGAGGGAAGCTTCACTTAAGGACATTTCGAAACTGCTAGGAATATCGGTATCATCGTTATCTGAAACTCTTAGAAGAGCCCTAAGAAAAATTACGGAAGATTACGTTAACAGAAATCCAACTTAGTGATATAAAGGATTATTAAAATTATAAAAATTTTTAATTAAAATTTTGACATGGTATCCCGTAAGGCATTCACTCTTTTGTAAAGTAATTCAAACTGCTTGAAATTGAGTTGCTGTTTACTATCACTTAGGGCTTCCTGAGGTTCAGGATGAACTTCGATCATCAATCCATCTGCCCCTGCCCCAACGGCAGCAAGAGATAACGGTTCTACATATCTCGCAAGTCCAGCAGGATGACTGGGATCAACATAAACTGGGTATGGAACTCTTTCCTTAAGGACCGGAACCGCAGATATATCTAAAGTGAATCTCGTTGCATTTTCAAATGTTCTTATTCCTCTCTCTACCATTATGATTTGACTATTTCCTGCTCCTGAAATATATTCAGAAGCCTGAACAAATTCATCAATTGTATTCCCAAATCCCCGTTTTATTAAAACAGGTTTGTTGAGCTCACCAACTCTTCTGAGTAGTGAAAAGTTCTGGCAGTTTCTGCTGCCAATCTGAAGGATATCCGCATATTTTGTAACGGTTGTCAGGTTATCGGAATCCATCACCTCAGTGACGATATTCATTCCGGTCTCTTCCTTAGCCATAGCCAATATTTTTAGACCCTCCTCCTTAAGGCCCTGGAAACTTTTTGGGGAGGTCCTCGGTTTGTATGCACCTCCTCTCATGAAATTTATGCCAAGTGTTTTTAAAAATCTGGCGGTTTCAAGAACCTGCTCTTCGCTTTCCACAGCGCATGGCCCAGCTATAAAAATGAATTTTTCCTTGCTGAAAAGATCCTCAATTGTAAGATCTGGAGCCATCATACCTAATCACCCCCAAGTTTTTAATTTCTCTTAGAAATTTTTTGTCTTTCAAGACTGCCTCACCTATAAGATATCCGTCAAAATTTAACTCATTAATTTTCTCAAAGTTTTCACCATTAATCCCACTTTCAAGAATGAATGGATTCTCAGTTTCATCAATCAAATTATTTATCATTTCTTCTTCACCCTCCATTTTTAATGTTCTTAGATTTCTTCTATTGTATCCCAAAATTATTCCTTCCAAGGATTTTATTTGGTCAAAGCGGTTCTTATCATGAAATTCAATAAGCACATCCAATCCAATAGACTTCGCATACGTTGAAAGTTCACTCACCTGATCAATAGACAAGAAGTCTGAAATCAGGAGAATACAGTCAAAATTCTCAAAGTAAGCCTTATCTATCATCACTTTTCTATCGATAAAATCCTTCATGAGAATGGGTTTATCTAGTCCTATAAAACTATCAGAATCGCTGAACTTTCCACTAAAATATTTAGGTTCAGTGAGAATACTGTACGCATTGCAATGATCCTTTGAGGCGTTGGCAAATTCACTGGGATCATTGTAGTTGATATTTTTAAATCCGGATGCCGAGGATCTTTTGAATTCAAAGATAATCGCCTTCTTTCCTTCATCCATGGATCGCATAATTTCATTTCTCATGCTTATTACAGGTCTCTTCCTTTGATTTCCGTGCTTAAAATTTCTCGTAGAATTGTTGCTGTAAATATCTTCCACTATTGTCATAGGGCACCACTCATGAAGTTTTTGAATATGGTTTCACCAAATTGCGAATAGTAACTTTCGGGATGAAACTGAATTCCAAATATGGAACCATCATTTGAATGAAAACCCATCACGGTTTCATCTTTCTCAGAAACGCAATCTATTGTGATATTTTTATTTGGTTTTATGGCAAGCGAATGATATCTAATAACATCAAAGGATTCAGGAACATCTTTATATATTGGGGATTTAAGGTGCCTGACTCTGTCCACCTGCCCGTGCATTAAATGTTTAGAAAGTACTATTTCACTGCCAAGATAATGTGCAAGAAATTGGTGACCGAAGCAAATTCCGAGTACCTTGGTGCCAGATTTTATAGAATCCATCATTTCATAAAGATAACCTGCATCCTTACCATTTACCGGGTTTCCAGGACCGGGTGATATAATTATCCTGTCATACTTCTCAACATTCTGAATATCATGGTCATCATTGAGTTTTACATCAACATCAACCTTGATATCCAGCAGAATCTGATAAATATTGTAAACAAAGGAATCGTGGTTGTTAACCAATAACACTTTCGTTCTGAACACCTCCTAGAACCGTTCCTGCTTTCGCAAGGATTTCCCTATTTTCATTTTCAGGAATAGAATCTTTTACAATACCTGCACCAGCCCTTGTTACGATGCTATTATTCATCGTATAAAGTGATCGGATGCAAAGAGCCATATCCAAAAATGAATTTGAATAAATTCCTGCTGCACCTGAGTACGGACCCCTTTCACCCTCCTCATATTCCAGAATTAATTCTAAGGCTCTCTCCTTTGGCGCACCAGAAACTGTCCCTGCAGGGAAAACTGCTTCAAGAAGATCGGCAGCATCCAATTCTTCTCTTAATGAAGATTCAACATCGCTTAGAATGTGAATCACTGAGGCGAATTTCTTTATATAATGGGACTTAACGACTTTCACAGTTCCCGGAACAGAAACTTTTCCCAAATCGTTCCTAGCAAGGTCAACGAGCATCCGGTGTTCCAGAAGTTCTTTCTCATCAGATAGTAGCTCCACGCTTAATTGATCTAAGGACTTCCCAGCAGCAGAAATAGGTCTTGTTCCCGCAATGGGATTAATGAGACATCTTTTGTTTCTAAGCTTTACCAGACTTTCCGGTGAGCTTCCCATAAGTATATTTCTGCCTATTTTAAAAAGGAATACATAAGCAGAGCGATCATGGGTTAGAAAATACTCAAGTGTTTGTATAACAGATATGCTGCCGACAGGAATCTCCTTCGATAATACCACCTGAAGAAGTTCTCCATTTTTTATTCTCTCTATGGATTTAGCAACGCTTTCCATATAACCCCTATCCAGATCTCTGATCAAAGGAGTGAATTGTTGAAATTCACCATGACGTTTGAAACTTCCCTCTATATTCTTTGTATTTATGATACAAAATCCATTTGGCCAGCTTTCCTCATCAACTTTAATATTTGGAAAAATGTCTGAAACCATGCCGAATGTCAATATGACCGGGCAAGGTTGAGCAGCAAGGTTTCTTAACTCCTTAATGGAATTAATGGGAATACCTTGTCCATGGAAAAAAAGCCTCTCATTTCCCAATAGCTTTTCCTCATCTTCAAATGAGCAAAAATAGGCGAAGTCGCCCCCTTCCTTCATTAACCGGTCAATTTTTTCAAGCATGGGATTCAAGCGACGTTCTCACCTCCTTTATTCTTGACAGCATTTTTAAATCCTTAATACCGGGAGAAATCTCTATACTGCTGCTCAAATCAATAAACTGAAATCCCTTTTTCACAATTTTATCAATATCTTCTGGTTTTATTCCTCCTGCGAGACCTACTTTCTTATTGGACGGGTTCAAGTCATTAAGAATTTTAACGATTAGTGGCTTCTGTTCTATGAGTACAAGGTCAGCTTCTTTGACATATGGTTCAATTCTGAAATCTGGGTTGAATAGCCTTTCTGCACTGATTACAGATATGATCTTTTTTCCAGACATCTTTCTTATTTGAGAAATTTCATCAGGTGTGTGAAGGTAATGCATCTGGATATATTCCTCCTCTGAAAAACTATTCTTAAGGTATTCCCTGTCATCATATACTGCAGCAACATTGAACCCACTGGAAGAAAGTAAATCAGAAAATTTTGTCTCAACAAACCTTTTCGACGATCTTGCTCTAACAACGCCAATTATATCTGCACCGCTGTCTCTGGCTGCAATGGCATCACTTTCTCTGGTTATGCCGCATACCTTTAATGTTAAATTAAGCGCCAGATAAATTCGCCTCCTTGAAATTTCCAATCATCCTCAGTTTTTGTAAAGCTTTGCCCTTTTTTATTGCCTTTAAAGCCAGATCATAAGCATCGTTGAAATTTTGACTCAATTCATTTGAAAGTATTGCAGGTGCTGCATTCAAAGCTATAAATTTAGAACAGATCTCATTACTACCAGATAAACCTTCAAGGGTTTTCAGATAAATTTCATCCTTATTGGGGGCTATCACTTCATCAATATCATAAGAACGACCAAGGATTTCCTTGGGGTTGATAGTATGCTCTCTTATGGAACCATCCACCTTCAGCAGTTTTGTATTGGAGCTTATGGAAATTTCATCAGTACCGTCATCGGCTGATACCACATACCCAATTTTTTTCTGATTTTGCATTACTTTTGCGTAAGTCAAAGGATCAATTCCACCGGCTACCCCTATTATAATAACATCAGGATCTAGAGGATTTGTTATTGGTCCCATCAGGTTGAAAATGGTTCGAAACTGGAGCTTTTTTCGCACAGATGAAAATTTGGAAAATGCCGAGTTATGTAATGGGGCAAGAATAAAGGTATAGGAATGCTTTGAAATCTCCAGCACAACTCCTTCATTGTTTTTCTGAAAGTTATATCCAATTCGTTCGAGAAAATCTGCACTGCCCATAAGACCTGTTACACTCCTGTTTCCGTGTTTGCCTATCTTTATACCAAGGGCAGAGCAGACAATTGAAGCCGCTGTGGATACATTTATTGTATTTTTGTGATCCCCCCCGGTTCCAACTATGTCGGTTAGACCCGGTATCCTGGTTAGAGGAGAAAATTTACGGAGTCCTCTAGAAAAGCCAGATATTTCTTCGAGACTCTCACCCTTTATATACAGCGATGAAAGAACCGCTGCCTTTGTTGATTCTGTTACCTCATCTCCAACAAGATAAATCACAAGCTCTTCTGCCTCATATTCCGTGAGGTTCTTTCCCATAAAACTTTTGAGAATGATCTCAGAATTCATTCAACACACCTCTTATCTCTTCTAAGACCTTCTTAAATCCTTCTAAGTCTCTTCTCTTCAAGTAATCTATGAACATTGAACCGATGGCTATTCCATCGGCTCCGCTTTCAATAACCATCCTTGCATCATCTGCGTTAGAAATTCCAAAGCCAAAAATGATTTCGCGGGACCCTGAAATTTTTCTAATTCTTTCTCCTGTTTTCGCTGTGTCAACAGGAACATTGACTCCAGTTGAGGGCTGCAGACCATGGTATACCCATGATTTGGTTTCTTTAAGCATTGTTTCAACAACCATATCTGGCGTGGATGATGTAAAAAAAGGGATCAGAGAAAGACCCTCACGATTCATTATCTCAATGGTGCTATCTTTTGTGTCATAATAGTCAATAAGCAGATCAGGAAATATCACACCATCAAAACCTGAATCCTTAAGATTTTTGACTCCTGATTCAACATCTTTTTCTATGGAATTGAGGTATGTTAGGGCAAAGGGCTTAATGCCTTTATTTTTTAACTCTTTAATCTCTTTGCGCATCTCTTCTGGCTTGTAATGTTGCATTGATGAACCATGAGTCGTTCTTATCTTTGGGCCATCATAGTAAGGTTTGCTTACTGGAATCCCAAGTTCAACGTAGTCTACAATCTCACTATTAATTGAATCAAGGAAAGGTTTAATTGTGGGATAATCCGGAAAAGGAAATGTGAAATATACTGCGAGCTTTTTTCTCAAACTTTTCCATCTCCAAAAATAGACAGATCCATAAGTCCATGACCGCTGACATTAATGACAATATTCTTGCCTCTGTTTGAGGGGTCTGAAGCATATGCCATGGCTGTAGCGATTGCATGAGCCGATTCCGGGGCAGGAATAAACCCCTGTGTTCTTGAGAAGACTTTCATAGCTTCTCTGCTATCATCTTCAGAAACCTCGGATGTTTTTATTCTTCCATTTTTTATAAGAAGCGAAAGTGAAGGCGCAACGCCATGATATCGTAATCCTCCGGAATAAATACCTTCCGGAACATAATCTGATCCCAGTGTGAGCATTTTCAACTGGGGAAGTATGCCTGCAGTGTCTATGTTGTCATATCTAAATTCGCCTTTACTGAACTTTGGGACCTCGGTAGCTGCGGAAGCTATCATCTCAATGTTTTTATCCCCTATTAATGGATAAGTAAAACCACAAAAGTTACTGCCCCCTCCGACGCATCCTATGAGCACATCAGGTTTTATTTCCATATCTGCAAGCTGCGCTTTGGTCTCCTGTCCAATAATACTCTGATGGGTTATCACGGAATTCATTACACTTCCAAGCAAATATCTATAATCATGATCAAGGGCATATTGAACAGCTTCGCTAATTGCTATTCCAAGACTTCCAGGATGATTCTTATTTTTTTCAAGTATTTGCCTCCCGTATTCTGTCTTTAAGGAAGGACTGGAAAAAACGTTAGCTCCATAGAGGTTCATTATGGTTCTTCTTAGAGGCTTCTGGTCATGACTTACCTTAACCATGAATACATTTGACCTCATACCATTAAGGGATGCAGCCAAGGCCGTGGCTGTTCCCCATTGCCCTGCTCCTGTTTCCGTGGTTATTTCACTTATCCCTTCATTTGCAGCATAGTACGCCTGCGGAATCGCCGTGTTTATTTTATGTGAACCCGTGGCTGTTGCCCCCTCATATTTGAAGAAAATTTTTCCATCAAATTTTAGATGTTTCTCAAGGTTTATTGCCCTTATTACAGGTGTTGGTCTTCCGATCTGCAAATATTGTTCTAATACCTCATCAGGAATATTTTCAAATCTCGATGATGTAAATTCCTGCCGTAATACTTCTTTCGGTATGATTTTGTTTAAAAGTTCTATGGCAGAACTATCTGACTTCCCATCCCGTGGCGGGGATATTGGTACCGGAAGATCAGGAATGATGTTATACCATTTTTTTGGGAGTATTTCGAGTTTGTCTGCTTTTAACATGTCATTTGTAATTGAATGTTAATATTAAAGCATTCCTGTATATTATCGTGTATGTTTATTTAATTGCACAATGAATATATACAGTACCTCCGGCCAATTTTTTAAAATTTACCTTGGAAAATCCAGTCTTATGGAAAAGTTCGTTAAAAAATGATGGATATACAAAGGTTTGAACAGACCTTGCAAGATATGAATACGATTTTGTTCCTGACATTTTATCAAACAGAATTGGTACAATCCTGTAGAAGTAAAATCTAAAAAGGGGAGCTATAAAATTTTTCTGCGGGTCAAATATGTCAAGGTTACAGAAGATCCCTCCCGGTTTTAGTACCCTGTAAACCTCTCTTATATAGGTTTCCAGTGAAGGCACATTTCGGGTAAGAAATCCAGATACAACTCTGTCTACACAACTATCTTTCATTGGTATACTCATGGCAGAGCCTTCAATGAATTCTACTTTTGACCCTCTATTGAAAGGAAACATTTCACGGGTAATATCCATTGCAAAGATGTGGTTTGCCTTGATCACCTTTTCAATTGAATAAGAAATTTTGCCAGACCCGCATCCTACATCGAGAATATCCTGACCATCCTCCAACTTCAGGTCTTCAATCAATTTCTTTCGCCAAAACGTATCCATACCGAAGCTCATAATGGTATCTATTAGATCGTATTTTGCGCTAATTCTTTTGAATATTTCTTTTACATTTTCTTCATTTTTGTTTATCAGAAGAATCATCCTCTATGGGCGTATCATCTTTGCATATTGACAATGTTTTATATTTTCAATTTCTATAACATTATCCGGTTCTATGAATTTTGCTTCAATTGCTGTTTTAACGGTATAATTTCCAACTAGATTTGCTATGGTGCAAATACTCATAGTTTCTAGGAATAGAGTTTTAGAAACTGCACCAGAACCGTAGAAATCCTCCTTCACCTCGAGATGTAGATTCCCCTCCCGTAAATTTTTGCCAAGAATTTCTTTATCTGCTGCTGCCAGAATGATCTCATTGGAGATGGAAATTACTTTCATTACGATTCTATTGTTCATTTCTACTTGAAAAGTTTATGTCTTTCATTCTTATTAATTTAGGTAGGAAAAGCGAGTGCGTTCTAATCTCCCTTGGAGTTTCTCAAATTCAACATTTCGTCGAAGTATATCTTTCAGGCTGAATTATCTTCGACTTAATGACACACTATTCTTCTTAGTAAATATCTGAAAGTTCAGGATTAAGTATGAATAAGTGTTTGAGTTATACGATGTTCCTAGTTTTACATTGTCAATGGATGGCGTATTGTGGTTAGAGTAATAGTTGGATTCAATTTTTAAATATTGTCAAGTGATAAATCTGATTAAAAGTGTAAAATATTATTGGTCCAAAGTAAAAGTGATTAATACTGTAATCGCGTTATAAGACCTAATGGAGCAGGTAACAAAAGCTTCTGAATTCATAGTAAAGAAAAGAATTCTCAGTTTTCTCTTATATTTAGCATTCATGAGCATTATAGTAGTAGGTTCTTCATTTGACAACCTCTTTCTTGTCGCTCCACCCTACGCCGTTTCGTTGTACCTGATCACGTTTGAATCAAAATCAAAGTTTTCCAAAAGGAAGAATATAATTTTTTCATATTCATTCGTTATTTTGACCACGGAACTCATACATGTAATACTGGGCATTGGAACACTCCCACTTTTGGTTAATCTAATTGTCGTATCAGTTTTCATATCTTTTTCAGGTTATAGCCATCCTCCTGCTCTTGCTCTTACAATATTTTCATATATAGATCATCAACTTACAGCCTTTACCATAGATTCTGTTGTTATAATGGGGGTTGTTATAATCGCAGAACTTGTGAATGAAAAGATAGAAGTTTTTCAGAACAGGTTAATGTATGGAAAGTTAGATTGGAATCCTGACTAAATATAACATAAAACAGACATGAATAAGG
>JAJYDZ010000024.1 GCA_021790415.1 Thermoplasmata archaeon
AATAACAATTTTATGAATCTTGTAGAAGAACTTTTGGGGGACAGAGCCTCCACTTTATACGCTACAATTATCTATATTCTCCAGAAGTTTGATCTTCTGTTTATTCCCCTACAGCAAGCGAACTTTGAAACGCCTATTGGGAATTATGGCAATATCATGTCTTTTGCTATTGAACTCACAAAAGATGTTCCGTTGAGGACTCAGGATTTACTTCACCTCTCTTACGCGCACGCAATTACAGAGTCAACAAAATCATCCATTGAATTTATGAATAGAGACAAGGAATTTGACGTTTTCAAAACAGAAATATTCGAAGCAACTGGAATAACAGTTGCTTTTCTAACCTAATCTATAATAATTTTTCTTTGCTTTGCACAAATAGATAAAAAGAATGAAGTTTTATTCACTCCAAGGCTTATATTAATTCAAATTAGAAATAAAATTAATTATTCTATATCCTTGAAATTCTTATATTGTTCTGTAGGGCTATTAGTATCCCAGTGTCATTTATTACTTTCTTTCTTGAACTCATCTATAGCAGCTTTAATTTCATCAACTGAAGCTGAGCTTTCAAGTGTTGTAATATCCCCTGGTAACTGCCCCAGAAACACTGCTTTCACAACTCTTCTCATTATTTTTCCACTTCTTGTTTTTGGAAGATTGTTGACGATGTGTATTTCATCCGGGACATATATGGGCCCCAGTTCTTCCCTTATTCTCTTTCGAAGGGTCGCAATGATCTCAGGAGTCCCTTTAAAATCATCCTTTATCACAACGAAGGCAACTATGCTTTCTCCCTTAATGTCGTCAGGTTTTCCAAAAGCAGCTGCTTCAGCGACCTCTCTAGATGAAATCAGGGCGTCCTCTATCTCAATTGTACCAAGCCTGTGTCCTGATACCTTAAGAACCTCATCTGCTCTTCCAAGGAGCCAGTAATATCCATCCTTGTCTCTTACCGCATAGTCTCCGCAATAATACATTCCTTTGAACTTTTCAAAATATGTCTTTTTAAACCTTTCAGGATCATTATTAAGTGTCAGAAACATTCCTGGCCACGGCTTCCTATACGCGATAAACCCCTTTTCACCTCTCCTAACCTCATTTCCAGTCTCATCGAGGATAACCGGATCGATCCCGGGCATTGGAAAAGTTGCGGATCCCGGCTTTAATGGGGGTAAACCTAATCCCAATGATGGGGCAATTACAAATCCTCCGGTCTCTGTCTGCCAGTAAGTGTCTATGATAGGGCAATTTAATTTTCCAATTATCTCATAATACCATTTCCATGCTGCGGGATTTATTGGCTCTCCTACAGTCCCCAATACGTTAAGTGTGGAAATATCATGCATTTTCGGATATTTATCTCCAAACCGCATTAGTGTCCTTATGGCAGTAGGTGATGTATATAGTATATTCACTCTGTATCGTTCAATAATTTCCCACATACGATCAGGTGCAGGGTATGTAATGGAACCCTCATACATTATTGAGGTGATCCCCAAAATCAAAGGGGCAAATACTATGTAGCTGTGCCCGGTAACCCATCCTATATCTGCTGCGCACCACCATCTATCATCCTCAGCGGGGTTGAACGCCCATTTCATGGTGTTTGCTACCCAAACTGCATATCCTCCATTTCCGTGCACAACTCCTTTTGGTTTTCCTGTTGTTCCTGAAGTATACAGAATGTAAAGCGGATCATTGGAATCCATCTCTACCGGTTTCACATAGGTCATGCCGTCTCCAACTATTTCATGGTACCATATATCCCGGCCCTCCTCCATTGACACGCCATGATTCGTTCTTTTGACAACTATAACATTTGAAACTGTAGAAGTTTGTTCCAATGCTTCGTCAATTATCTTCTTTAGCTCCACGATCTTACCGTTCCTGTGGGCACCATCTGCAGTAATGATCATCTTTGCCTGAGCGTCCTCTATTCTTTCGGCGACTGCAGATGCACCAAATCCAGCAAAAACAAAAGAGAATGTGGCACCTATCCTTGCTGATGCAAGCATGGCGACAGGGGCTTCAAGAATCATGGGGAGATATATGAGTATCTTGTCCCCCTTCTTTATTCCCAGATTCAAGAGAGCAGATGCAAGATTGTTAACTCTTCTATATAAACCATCGAATGTTATAATCTTCTCTTCCCCGTTTTCTCCGATCCACATATAAGCAGCCTTGTTTCGTCTGTGAGAAGTTATGTGCCTGTCAACTGCATTATATGAAATATTAAGTTTTCCGTTTACAAACCACTTGTAGAATGGTGGGTTACTATCGTCGAGAACTCTGTCCCACGTTCTATACCAATCAAGCACAGTTGCGGCTCTGGACCAGAACTCTTCAGGATGTTCCAATGATTCCATGTGAGCTTTCTCAAATGCCCCAATTCCAGGATGATAACGTTCATCGACTGGAAGCACTTCCCTGTTTTCTGATGTTTCTGCCATAACTATGTTTATGAAATGGCTCTTATATATTTTCCGCAAGTCTATTCTTTTAAGAGATCGATGCTTTAAGGATGGCTTTTCACACGATCTGTGATTATTATTTCTAAAATAAATCAGAAAAGAGCAGATAAGGAGAGTTGAATTTTATAAGAAATTTTTTGTGTTATTGAGATTTTGAGTTTAAAATGCTTGAAATATCTGCTGCCCATAGATGTGCTCTGCATACCGTAATCTCAATTTCATTTACATAAAGAGTGGATGTTGTTAGAGCAGTCTTTATGAATGAATGCTTCTTGATGTTCTCGACCGGTATAGTGAACCCCTTACCCTTTCTTGGGATAAATTCCAGTGATTTCTCCGTCAATTTTAATGTGCCCCTCATTCCATCATAAATGGCAAGATCCAATCTAATGTAACTGCTCTGCAAGTTTTTCCTCCTCCACTATATTTACTGATTTTCCGGCCCTAGCAGCAACATCAGGCTTTAGTTTGACGGTCCTGACTGCATAAAATATTGCAAATATTAGGTATCCAAATGAGGCAATAACTGCTTCGGAAATTGGAAAAACCGGGGGGTACAAGGATTCAAATAGAACCCAGACGAAGATTATGGTTGCAATTATTGGTAGAACATAATGCTCCGTTATATGAATGAAGGTGAAAATTCCATAATGCTTTTCTTTGAGCCTTAAAAACAGTGTCATGACGCTTGTGTTTAGGAGAATATGAGTAATGATTAACCCGAACAGGGCAAGTGTTGTGAGGAAATCGAATGTACTTGACAAGGTTGAATAAACCAATGGATCTGAAGTGTTTGAATCGAATATTTTGAAGAAGGATTGCCCTAACATAGCGTTGATTAACACCGTTCCTCCAATGGCTAGCAAAGATGCCATTGCTCCAATGAAAATTAAAGCTTTATGGGGAGTCACATATTTCTCATGAATTTCAGCAAAATAGTGAGGTAAAACTCCATCCCTGCCCATGGCAAAATATACCCTCCCAGCATTGGACTGCATGGCCACCGAATCTGAAAATGCTGAGTTGAAAGCAACTAGAGATAACATCACACCTCCTGCAACTCCGGTATACATAGTTGCAACAATTATTCCCGGAATATTTGCCTGTGCAAAGCCACTCATAAGTGAAACCCCCCATCCAACTGTGAGTGCATATGCAACCTCAGTCAGTACCATACCCACTATGATGAGACCAAAAACAAGGCTTTTTGTTATAGCCCGGCTGTTCACAGCCTCTTCCCCCAAAGGTGCAGAACCTCCATAACCTATGAAACTTGTAAGGCCAAATATCATGCCAAGCCCCAGTCCACTTAGTGGGCCACCCACACTATTAAATACAGGATTTGTTGTGAATGGATCAAAAACAGAGAGGGTGTTATCCTTAGCCTCAATAATAATTATGGCTGACATAACTGCAAGAAATATAACCTCAAAGAATGCAGCAATTCTAATATATTTCATCTGTGGGCGAATGCCGAGGATTGCCAGAGAGATTGGTGCAAGGATAAAGACCAGAATAAAAGGAATCCATATCCATGCGGGGAGAGAAATATGAAGAAAATATGAAAGAACTCCTGGAAGAACTACCCCGCCAACATACACTGGAATGGCAGCTGTGCTCGCTATTTGATACATAACATATAGAAGCCCCGACGTTATTGCAGGAGTTGGTCCAAATGCCGTGCCTATATACCCATAATAACCACCTGCACTTGCATGCCTTTTTGAAAGGTGGTAGAGAGTGTTCACTTCCAGAAACATTGTAACAGTGGCAATGAGAAATGCCAGAGGCGTTAGAAAGAAAGCAAAAGCAGCAGCAGATGTCATAAAAGCAACTGTGTCACATGCGGGGGCCATGGCTGAGATCTCTTCGGCAATCGCGCCCCAAACACCAACCTGATCTCTCTTGAGTCTGAAGTTTGTCTTGTCGTTATTCATTGCTTGAATTACCTCTTAGTGTCATGAATATTTAATTAGTATGATACTAATGTATTTATTTTTATCTGATCAATATATGAAACCTTTGTTCTATTTTTATTTGCATAGAAAACAGAAATATAGAATCCTGTCATGTTAGCATATGGGAATTGCCAATGAGGGGGAATTAGATAGAAATGAGCAGAGAAGAATAAACAATAGAATGAAGGCATGCATGATTGAGTATGGAAATCAAACTATTTGCATTGACCCCTCGATGGCTATTTTGAAGGTACTTGGTAAAAAGTACACCATCCTCATACTAGCATTGCTTGGCAATAATATTCGAAAAAAGAACTTCAATGAAATTTTGAAAGATATACCGTTTTCAAGCGCAACAGCAATATCTTCCAGACTTAAAGAGCTCATATCTCTTGGTCTTATTTCAAGGGATGAGAATCAAACGGTAACATATTCCCTAACGGATAATGGGAAGCTTATAAGAAGTGATTTAAGACCGTTACTTGAGCATATAGGGGAATCACTATAATGAAAAACCGTTTATAGGGCAAAGCTCTGATAAGGATAGTATTTCTTATCGTGATATGGGTCTAAAATATATTTATATATAAACCAAATCATTACAGTCTGATGTCACAAAATGCACTTAACTCAATTACAGCAGAATTAAATGGTAAAGAAGAAATTCTAATGAAGAAAAAAATAGTGGCTCTAGGAAAGCATTATAATGTTATGGATAAAGATAAAAACAATATTTGTTCCGTGCACCTCAGTTGGGGTCAAAATCTTGGTGGCGAATCTATTAGCCAGTATGGGGGAAAATGGATAGGAAGATCCATGAAATATACGTACAAGATTAAGGATAATCAGGATGAACTTGCTCTGGAGGTTAAAAAATATGCTGGCTCTTGGAAGACATCTTTTGAGGTCGTCGAACCTGAAACTGGAACTATAATTGGAAAAATATTGCTTAAAAGAAGTTTTCTCATAGGAGGAATAAAGGCAAGATGGACTAAAAGCGATAGTGACGATCCTGTCATGACAGTTAAGGGAAATGTGATGCGAAGAAAATATCTCATAGTTGGCTCTGACGGTAAAGAAATTGCAAAGATCAGACACAAAATAGTTGCTGTAAGGGATGTCTGGCCCATAAAACTTTACGATAAAAAAATGGGGTTACAGGCAATCATTTTTGCCGCAGTTTTGGATTTTGAAAAGGAGATGTGATCAACCTTTCAAACGCCTCTTCTTGCCATATAATTAACAGTTAAAAATACAACTGCAAAGATAGGTATTAGATAGATGTCCAATGTGGTTGTGACACTTTCAAGGTACCAGAAGATGGAGAATGTCAGAAGAAGCGATGAAACCAGAATCTTCATGATTGCCTGCTTAACCTTTCTCACCTGAGATCTCAATATATATGCTGCAACTACAACTATTGCAACACCTGCAAATAAACCTTCCAGAGTCGAATTATAGGATTGTGGGAAAAGAGCCACCAGAACTATTGCTGCTTCAAATGATTCAACGGCACCAACAGAGAAAGCTGTTACCAACAAGCTGTTTTTTCCCGACTCCTCATGAGAATTTTTAGGAGGTCCATATTTTTGAAATTTGACAGACCTTCTTGCACTGAAAAAGAGTCTTATTCCAAAATAAAGAAGTAGCGTTGCTGAAATTAACCTTACATAAAATATTGGAAAAAATAAAAGAAGATCTCCTGCTATGGCAGTAATACTCAGTACTATTGCAGAGCTTAGCCCTATTGCAAGGAATATCGATATTTCTTTTTGCTCTGCATAGAGTGCAATGCCAACAGCTGACGCTTCTGACATTTCCAAAAGAGTTATGCCCATTGCAGCCAATAGAATAGGAATATTCATGATATAATTCAGGTATTGCCTCAGTATATTAAATGTATTTAGTGATAAGTGGCCATAACTCAAGACTATGTCAACTAATGCTATGTATGACTTTTCAATCTGCTTCGCACACTATACTAAAAAATGAACTTGAAATCGTCAAATTCTTATCTGCGCTTTACATGGCATTCTATGAATCTGGAGGAGAAGGTTGCAGGAGAGATAGCCATATCTGAGAATCCTGGAGAAACAATGAGAAAATGGAGAGAGGAATTCCAGGTGGCAAAAGTAGATCTCTCAAGAGCCATGGACATTTCCCCTTCAATGATAAGTGATTATGAATCAGGAAGAAGAAAGTCTCCGGGAATAGCTACAATTAAGAAATTTGTTTTTGCCTTGATTGAGATAGACAGAGATAGGGGAGGAATCATTCTCAGGAGGTATAATAGCGGCGTTCCTTACGAAGCGCTCATAGACATTAGCGACTATGATCATGATGTACATCTTTCTAGAATGGTGAAGGCCATTGATGGTGTGGTGCACTCAAAAAAAGGGATTGATAGGTATGTCCATGGATATACTGTTGTTGACGGCATAAAAGCCATACTATCATTTTCATATTCTGAATATAGCCTTCTTTATGGCTGGTCAAGCCAGAGGGCAATATTTTTCACAGACGTTAAACTGGGCAGAAGCCCAATGATTGCTATTAGGGTTCATCCCCTAAAGCCTGCAGCAGTAGTATATATTCAGGCCGATCGCGTCGATGAACTTGCAGTAAAACTTGCCGAAATTGAAAATATTCCACTTATTACAACAGAGATGCCGGTTAAGGAAGTTTGTAGAGCGATCTCAGGTCTGAGATGATGGTAAAAGCTCTTCAGGGAGCATCTTTTTTATTACCCATTGAGGAGAGAATTCCATTAGGTCTTCGGGATTTTGGCCGGTTCCTATGAACAATATTGGCTTTTTTAATTCTGAAGATATTGTGAGTATGGATCCTCCCCTTGCATCAGTATCGAGTTTGGTAACAATAAGCCCGTCGAAACCAATTTCCCGTGAAAATGTCTTTGACTGTTCCATTACATCGTTTGCAGCCATTGAATCTATTACCAGGATTGTCAGATCAGGTTGTGTAACTCTCTTAATCTTTTTCATCTCTTCCCTGAGATTTATGTTATTCTGCATACGTCCTGCCGTGTCTATGAGAACATAATCTATTCCTCTTGATCTTGCGTGTTCAATTGCATCATATGCCACTGCGGATGGATCACTTCCCGGCTGGTGTTTTATAACCTTTACCCCAACCCTTTCTCCCTGATAACTGAGTTGATCAATGGCCCCTGCTCTGAATGTATCAGAAGCCGCCAGAACAACCCGTCTGTTTCTTTCAATAAGGAATCTTGCCATCTTTGCTATGGTTGTTGTTTTGCCTGTGCCATTGATTCCAAGAAATAATATCTTGAATGGTGAGTTTCCCTGAAGCATGCCCCAAGTATCGGCAGTTACTCCCTGTAGAAATTCAAAAACTGTATCATACAGGTTTTTTTTCAGCATCTCCCTTGAATACTTTTTCTTCGGGTCCTGAATTTTTTTTGCCAGAACCTGAGAAATTTTTTCAGTGGCTTCCAGAGAAACATCTGATTCCAGAAGTGCCTCATACACATTCTGAATAAAAGTTGATCCCCTTATTTCGGTTTCGCTTTCACCGCCAAATATGTTGGAAAACTTATTCTTCAATCCCTTAAACACGAGATCATTCCTTCTTTCCGCTGTTTTCTTTCATCATGGAAATTAACTGCTCGTATTGAGACATGGCAACCTTTCTCTGTGCATTCATGTTTTCCAGTGTGCCGTTAATGTCACTTATGAGTTTCTTCAGCCTCTCTTTTGTTTGTTCTGGAGTTTCCTCTATGAAAATTCCTGAACCAATTGGTATAATAAGGGGCTTGCTGCTCTCTATTCTTGCCTTGACGAATACGCCTCCTCCTATGGATATTCTCACATCTCCGGAGCTTTCAATGGCGGATTCTTCAAGAACTGATAGAGCTCTTAAATAATCTTCCGCCCCCTTTGAAAGGACAGATATCTGTCTGTCGGTTGATTCTATAACATTCTGCAAATATTGGATTTCCTGGCTAAGGGTTATTTCCTGTTCATTTTCTGTCAATCTTACCATCCTCAAAAAATTGCTTGTAACTTAGTTTTAAAGCCTCAAGAACTGGCATCTTCTCACCGGATAAATAGCTTATGAGTGCCCCGCCACCCGTTGACACATGATCAACTTTATCCATTACCTTCAGTGATTCTAGGACAGATATAGTGTGCCCTCCACCTGCAATTTTGATAGCATTTGCTTCAGCCACTGCCATGAATATATCCAGTGTTCCGCCTGCGTATTCTGCAATTTCATACATCCCCATAGGTCCGTTGATGAAAATTCCCTTGGCCTTACCGATAGCTTCACGAAAAATTGAGGCAGTTTCTGGACCTATATCTGCCATTATCTCATCGTCAGGAACACTTTCCCTAGTATTCAAAACCTTTCCAGACGGGTTTAGTATTGAATCCACCGGGATTATGATCCTGTCCGTGAATTTTTCAAGGAGCTCCTTACAGATAGATATGAGCTTGTCATGATTCTTATTATTCTTGATTATGAAATCCTTGTTCTTTTTGCCTATGTTTACTCCTTTGGCCATTAAAAATGCATTTCCTACGACCCCCCCTGCAATAATTGTCTTCACAATATTCTTTTCAAGGAAAGATTTTGAAACCGCGATTGAATCATCGATCTTGGCCCCGCCTAGAATGGCGATTTTAGGTTTTTCATTGCCTTTCAGAAACCTGTCAAGTGCCGTGATTTCATTCTCTATGAGCCTCCCGGCAAGATTTGGCACTAATCTCGTAAACCCTATGAGACTTGTTTGGGGTCTGTGAATAGCGGGGAAGGCATCGTTAACAAAGTAGTCAATGATCTGGGAAAGATTCCTGACGAAATTGGTAGATTCAAGAACATCATAGTCAGTTGTATCAAGAGAAACATCTTCAGAATAAAATCTTGTGTTTTCAAGCATTAATATATCGCCATCTTTCATTTTGGAGATTTCATTTATGGCATTGCTGTTGAAAAGAGAATCCACAAATGTGATTTTCCTTCCTACAAGCCTTTGAAGCCTTCTGGAATGCTCTTTTAATGGTATAAAATCGCTCTTTCCTGGCCTGCTTTGATGAGCCATTATTACCACTTTGGACAACTTCAGATCGTTGATTGTTTTAATATGTGATTTCAATCTGGATTCACTTAGAATTTCCCCAGTAATTGGATGTATGGGTGAATTCAGATCAAGTCTTAGTAGTACGGTTTTACCCTTCAAATCAAAACTGTCAAGCGTAAAAAACTTCCCCGAATCTTCAACCATATTTTTGGGTATGCTTTGCAACTTATATGCTTTTTGCGATTATGTAAACTTATCAACGTTTAGAATTTACGGCTTTGAATTCAAATGCGTTTTTACTTTTTCAGTCTAATCCATAAGAGATAGTTTGACTAATTGCAAGAAATTTAAGAGTGCTATTAGTGTGTTGCAGTGGTCTCCTCTCCAATGTTTTGCATGGAGCATATCACATGAACCAATGTGCTTCCCAACCTTTCTCACTTCTGTCCAACAGCGGACAAGATAATATATTGAGAGAAATTAGAAAGTTTCATTCGCTTTCATTTCCTATATTGCAAAATGGGAATTCCCGGTCGAATGTGTTAAATCTGCCTGAATACTGAAAAACATATCCATAAAATTTAAACGTCTTTTGCTCCGTTAATAAGAAAAACTGCTCTCTAAACCCTATTGTTTTTCCTTGTGAGGATATAGTAGAAGGCTATTGCCATTAATGAAAGCGTAGAAAATAGTAAGGCAGTGAGGGGCGGTAAACTAACAAATATTACCATGCCTATGATGATGAGGTTGATGATTGCGAAAATCAGGATGTATATAATTGGAGATTGAACATGCACACTATTTTTAACGGGAATCTTACCATCCTCTTTTTGTTTTAACTGTATATACGTTTGACTAATTGCAAATATTGGGCTCATAATCGCCAAAATAAGAGTGATATTCAAACCAAAATTAATAACTGGGTTCGTTAAACGATCTACAATGTTATAACGGTTTGCATAAATATGTACAATGATAAATGCAATTATGGAACAAATTGCAAAATATATTAGATATTTATAATGTGTTTGGTCATTCAATTTCACCATTCAGATATCCTTTTTACAGAGAATAAAGAACAGTATAAAATAATTAATACCATAGGGTATAGTCAAATGAAAGGTCTCATAACGGCAGCTGGAAAGGGAACAAGATCCGGTCTGGATGGAAAATTCAGGAAGGAGATGTTGCCAATGTATGACATAAGAGAAGGAAAGATAGTTCTTAGACCTATTATTGATCTTATAATAAACAGAAT
>JAJYDZ010000025.1 GCA_021790415.1 Thermoplasmata archaeon
CACTGTCGGGAATCTTACCCTCATAGGTATGTCCGAATATACTGCAGGATATTATAATTATTCTTCTGCAAGTGGGCAAACGATTGGCTCTGTCCAGATTACAACTGGGGTTGCAATAGCAAACTTTACGAATACAAATACTCCCTCTACTATATTCACTGGCCTTAACTATTTAATCTCAGAAGACAGTCAAGCAGCAGCAAACTCTTCAACAGGCTCGATAAACTACGGAAATCTTGGCTCTGGACAATATGTTTATATTCACGGACCAGCAGGTAACGCATATACATACAATGGGCAGAGTTATCAATCGGTTAGTTTTGGCAATATGTCATTAATTTTCAGTTACGATGGCTCGTTCATTACTGTAATATATTATGTCGGACACTATGCATTAAGTAAATCTGCAGTCCTGAATCTTCTCAGTGATGAATATTCATACCTTTAATTTTTAATATATCCAAATATTTTCTTTTTAACATTGAATAATCATTTATTCTTTTTATTTCATAACCTTGAGAATTTAATTCCCTGATCACTGAAATGATTTCTTCATTTTTGCTCATTTCAATTATAATTTCGCTTCCAGTGTGCTCATACTCTTTTGATAATGATAATGTTGGTTGGACGGACCTATCCAATGTAATAATTTTTTTATTCCCAGGGTAATCCATGATGACTGTTTCTTCTATTTTGCCATCTATGAGTATGATTACCTCATTGCAAAATTTTTCGAGTAAGCCCAAATCGTGTGAGGCCATTATCAAGATTTTATCCTTGACATTAGAGATTTGATGTATGATGTTATCAAGGACTAGTTCACCTAGAATGTCAAGATTATCTAATGGTTCATCAAGCAACACGATTTTCGGATTCCCTATAATGGCTGCACCAAGAGATAATCGCTTTAGTTCTCCTGTTGAATATGTATTTATTAGAGATTTTCCTTTTTTTTCCAGACCTATTTGTTCTAGTACTGAATTTACTTCTTCTGGAACTCCAAAATCCGTACCTTTTCTTATACAGTCTATAAAGCTAAGAAGATGTCTACCCGAGACAAATTGGTAAAACCTTGGATTCTCAATAAGTGACCCTGTCCCTATTACGGCATTTTTCCTGTCTTCTCTTATATCTATCCCATTTATTTCAATTTCCCCACGGAATAGTTCAACTGAGCCAGAAAGCAATTTCAGAATTGTAGATTTCCCAGCACCATTGGGGCCTAAGAGTCCCAGAACTTTTGGCGATTCTATATTTAGTTCCTTAATTAATAGAGTCTTGTCTGGGCCCATACTTTTCTCAAGATGTCTAACTTTGATACTACTCATTTAACTATCCCCCGTCTCAAAAACATAAGATAAGCTATTAACAAGAAGCAACCGGTGTATGCTACCAATATTTCCACAGAAAACAAAATTTGAAATATGGGAGCTGGTGAAATGGAACCCCCATAATATAGAACATATGGATCAAGGTTCATGAAAACGCGATAAACTATTCTGTCTGCATTGGCCTTAATTAATAGAGGGTTTACATTTGATGCAGAAAAAATAAGAGAGACTATGTCCATTGCAACTATATACAGTATAAGATAGGATATTGAAGCATTAGACTGCTTAGTAAAAAAGGTGCTAACTGCAATTCCCATTGACACATCAGAAAATGTCAATAGAAGAGCCAGAAGATAATAGTCAATAAAATATGAGGATGGTAGAGATTGAAATTGAATTATATAAGCTACAAATTGAATTGCAATATATATGGTTACTATTGTTGCCGTAGCAATAAATGAGGAAAGCAGCTTTCCTATTAGGATTATATCCCTGGAAACTGGAAGTGAAAAAAGCTGATAAATTGTTTTCTGCTCCAGTTCGTAAGAAATTGCTCCTGCAGCAAAGAATGCACTCCCAAGGATTGGTATATATATGAATATATTTCCCCAGATAAAATTGAAAGTTGCTTCCCTCAATTCTATCGGTAAGTGTAATGATAAACCCCCCTCCTGAACAAAGCTTTGAATTACTGAACCAAGCGTAAAGAAAGTAAGAATAATCATTAAAATAGATATGAGTATTGTTAGGAAAGCCATGAAAAAAAATGCACGGGAATTCCAAAAATTTAAAGTAAAAAAACTGGTGATTTTTCTAAGTTGAAATAGCATATTTTACCCCATAATTATTGACAAAATCTGATTTGCAAGAGATACGAGAACATCAACATAATTTCCCAAGATTTTTATTTCTACCTTCTCCCCCACAGGCGGATAAACCAAAATATAATGAGGTAAAAGAGCTTCCAGCGTAAAATATATTTTATTTGCATTTACTGAATTATTAAACATTATGGAAATAAAATAGCCGTTGGAAGTAAGGTTTGCACTGATGAATTTTATGGGCGTCCCGTTATTAGACATATATACAAATGAAAATATTGAGTTCGAATCTATGAAGTTCTCCAGCCTCTCGTTCTTACCTTGATTAATAGAATAAGCCCTTAATGAATCTTCTATGGCTGGTAATTTCCCCATTATATCTATACCAGGGAGCGGATTGGCGAAACAAAAAGTATTACTCACATACATGGTCCGGTATGACCCCAAAGAATTGCTGGTGTTCAGATTTGAGGATGTCTTATTCAGGTTAACAATGAATTTATAAATAGGAGACCCGTGAGATGATGTTACGTATGATATGGAGATACTTTCATTGAGCCCTTTAGAAAAAACTGTTGAAAACGTGCCTAAGTCGTTTGAGGGGAAATATAGGATTACTCCACTAAGGTTACCTGATACGTATGTATATGATTTGGCACCGTCAAATTGACTATAGAGAACAAATGTAGAATTATCTGGGACAAAATAGAATGGATTGCTTAACTCTTTGATTTTGTTTGCTGAATATGAAATAGAAACAGTAATCCCCGCCATGAATAATGAAAATACTATTAAAGCTGTAAGGATTTTATATTTATATTTCATAGCTTTGGATATTATTGAGTCTAATAAATTTGTTCAGACTGTAGGAGTTTTAATTTTTTTAAGTTCAAATCTCATTAAAATTACTAATTTTCAATTTCGATCATGAAGTTTTATTTATAGAAAGATATATTTGTTATCATTCCAATTAAGTTTATGGAAACTTTTGAGGTTATCGAACATTCCAAAAATTCCAATTTAGAGAAGGATCAGAAAGAAATCATTGCAATTGAATATGTAAAGCCTACTTACATAAAAGGCATAGTATCTTTAGATGTAAAGAAGGGAGATGAAATTTCAGTGGAAGACAGTAAGATTTACAAGAATGGTTCAGAGATAGGATATGTTACTATGAAAAAGAGTTCAGATGATATAGTTTTGGACACCACTCACGACATAAAATATACGGGCGGTTATTCAATAGACGGTAAGACCATCTATCTAGATGAACATTTTCCAAAAACTCTCAAGGTCGAGGGAAAGAATATTGATGCAACTGCGACTATTGGACTTCATCATGAACTCCCAGAAAAATGGCTTTCTGACAATGATTTTGAATACCCATATGCACATGAGGTTGCCACAGGAATAGAAAAGAAATATGTTGAGTATCTCGGGGTAACATGGAAAGGCTATTGCGATGAAGTCGATAAAAATCTGAGGAAAGTATATAGCCAGAAGTTAAAGGAATCCCCAGCTTCATTAGATCTGGCACCCTATCTGTATTGCAGAGACAGAGAGGCCCTGAAGGAGATTAGAGAAAGCCAACCTGAATGATAAGTTGCTGACAAAAATTTGATTCAATTCAATGGTGACTGTTCTTGGTTTCCATATTTTTTAGGTATTGTGACACTTTCTCAACTTCATAATTTAGATTTTCCACTATTTTATCGCCAGCAGGCCTCTCCTTCAATATAAATCCATTTTTTGTGACCAGAAATAAATAAGACTTCTTCTTCATATCTATACCAAGGCATATTCCGTGGTTTTCAATTAGATATTTTATAAAAAATTTTTCAGAATAGAATTTCATCTGAATCAATAAATGCAGTTCAAATAGATTATATTTTAGCATTTCCTATTCATTTTAGATATATGAGGAATAATGAGGAATATTTAATATTAAAAATTGACAAGAAGACCATACCTCTGGCATTCGTAGAGGTAAATTCCTCTGTCTATGTAATTTCTTCTGGAAATTCAAATCGCTGGCCGAGTGAAGTTCTGAGAGAGGGAATTGCGAAGATCTTCTTCCGTGGAGAGGAAATACTGGTCAAATCAAAACTTGTAACAGATTCCAATGAACAGAAGGATATTAGGGCTGCAATGTTGGTAAAATATGGAAATCTGAATTTCGATAAATGGTTTCCGAAAATATCAAGGATTATTAAATTTTCCCAAACAAATTCAGACTCTGGGAATAGTGTCAATCACTATACTAACTGGTTAAAGGAAGAGTTTGATTCCATTGCTTTTAATTATGACCATCATATATATGACAATCTCGTCAACAATTATCTCAGAGAACGATCTATTACCCTAATGAAAACATATTTCCCACCCTCAAGAAGGCTCATGGAAATTGGCTCGGGAACTGGCACTGAAACTTTGGAAATGCTGAAAGACGGCTATGAGATTACGGCCGTAGACATATCGGAAAACATGAATTCCATATTAAAAAAGAAGGCAATGGAAGCAAAAGTTAGCCACCTTCTTAGAACATTGACAGTGAAGGCGTCAGATCTCATAAATTATGAAGAGGAATTTATCAATAAGCCTTTTGATGGATTGTACTCTAATTATGGAGCACTAAATTGCGAACCCGATATTGAAAGCATTATTGAAATTATTCATAAAATAGTTAAACCCCATGGAAAGGTAGTTCTTGGGATTTTCAACAAATTTTGTCTATTAGAAATGACTGCCCATATGATTGGATTGAAACCACGAAGGGTTTTTGAGAGATTTTCAACCAAGATTCCGGAAGGATCATCCAGATTCTGTATAGATGTATACCCTTATTCGCCGGCATACCTTAAGAGATTGTTTTTAAAAAGATTTGATATTGAGATGATATATGGCTGTCCTGTTATATTACCGCCTTCAAATTACTCCTCGTTAATTAAGGGAAGGATCAGTGAAGAGAGAGTTAAGAAAATTGACATATTTTTTTCCAAATTATGGCCATTCAAATATATGGGCGACCATACACTATATTTCCTAAGCAATAAGAATTGACATCTAACCACTTTCAAGATTTTGAGGTTTCAATATTTTTCCATAAAATCTGGTCATGGTTGGTGAAAACATCAATATAAGCTGATAATTTAGCTATTATCTCAATTAGAATAAGAAGTGGAAATATTAATGCCCATCTTTTGTTTCTTTTCAAAGTCTTCTTAAAGATTGCCAGCGTTCCCCTGCTATTATTCAACACCATAAAAGAAACTGAACTCGGTCTTTCAAGTTTCCTTCCTATTTGTATGTGCCCATAATTAATTCGTCGTCTTTGTTGAATCAGATCGGTCAAAGTCGATGGAACAAAGTTTTTCACCTCTATGTCTCCAAAATATACTCCTTTAGCACCATTTTTCTGAGCAAGAAGACACTGATATGCATCATCGTTCACGACTTCAGGAAGCTTTTCTAGAAATTTTCTTTTAATATAAAGGAATTCACCCCCGTGAATCGGTATCCCATTATTTGAAAAAAATCTCAACTGAATATCACGTATACACCAGAGAAGGCATCCAGCTTTCCTGATTAAACCGTTCACCTTTACCTGCGTAACGTTCGTAAGAGCTAATCCATGGTCCCCTATTCTTTCCATAATATCTTGAAATATAGACGAATCAAATGTAATATCAGAAGAAATTAAAAAGACGTTTTCATTATCTATTAATTTCAATGCACGATTATAAGCTGAACTTTTGCCCGTCCTGTCTCGGGAATATGAAATTATATCGGTTTGATTGTTGTGAGATGATATAAAGTCGGGTATACTCTTGTCCCCATCTATCGCCCAAATTATCTGATTTAATCCCGAATTGTGTAATAAGGGGTAAATTCTCTCGACCGAGTAGAGATCGTTGTTAGAAAATACGATTGCGGTGCTATTTATCGTTATCATCACCCTTGAAGTCCATTTCATACCGTCTATATTTTTCCGAGTCAAGGTAAAAATATCTTCTGGAGATCTTTGGGCTAAATTTTGCAGATTCACCCTTTTTCATTACATCAATATGAGAATTTATTTGTGTTTTGATATACAAAAAAGGAGCCAGAAATAAGAATATAACGAAATCTACAATACTATGAATTTTAAATCTTCCGTTATTCCCAACATTGGAATGGGTTTTCATCTTGAAAAGCAGTTCTTCGTAATATTCAGATCCATGAAGAGGGATAACTCTCTTTGCATCTGTTTTCTTCAAGGGACTCATGCTACCAGAATAAAAATCAGCTGCATAGTCTGCATCCATGAATAAGGAAAGACATATTTCCTTGTCTCTTACCATTCTTCTCGCTATTAGAGACTTTAAAATAACCGTCCACAACTTGCTTTTTTCAGAAATTATGAACACATCAACATCATCCTCTTCCCTGGGCTCATATGATACTGACCCTGAAATTCCAATAAATTTGACTGACTTCTTTTTAAGGTATCCCGAAAAGTTTACAGCCTGTTCAATTTTCCTTGTCTTTGATTCGGACATAACCGAACTTTCATTATTATTAATTGATTCTAATTGCAAACCTCATAACCCCCGTGATCCATGATTACTGGAAAAACAAGTAAAAAAAATACCGTGAGGGAGCATGAATACTTATATAATTTGCAGTTATTAAATCTTTATACTTCCCATTTTCATAACATTTAAAGACTGAAAATTATATTTAATGTCAACGTTTATATATTATAAATATGTATATATGATATGAATAAATCAATGTTAACTGGCAAGGAGGGCAAGATAAGGATTTTAGGTTTCTTATTCTTAATTGACTTTATTGTCACAATGGTAATCCTGTTTACTGACAAAAACTTGCAAAACGATTTTGGTATATACACAGGAAGCGGATATTTTATACACTGGTACGGGCTACTTGTCACGGGGATACTCGACATTATTGGGGCAATTCTCCTATTTATTAAACCGGAGAAGCTCTTCCTAATATTTGGAACTATATGGTCTGTGTTTATGATAGGCTTCACATTTGGAGATATATTACTTTATAATGAGGTTGGTTTAAGCAATGCTAACCAATTTGCTACTTACTTATTTGGGTTGTCCAAATATCCAGGTGCAGAACCTTATTATCCGGGTCTCTATGATATTCTGGTTGCCATATATATTGTTGCTTTTGTCTACGCCTTGATAATTCTTATCAAGGAAAGAAGTGCATAGGGACAAAATAATTCATATATTTTGTTTTTATCAGGCATAGTGATCGAAATTGAGAACGTTTCAAAAAACTTCAAGGGATCACGTTCTCCGGCAATCCAAAATTTGAATCTATCTATTTCTAATGGAGAAGTTTTAGGGCTTGTTGGCCTAAATGGGGCAGGAAAAACGACAACCCTTAGGCTTTGTTCAGGTATTGTGTTGCCCACCTCTGGAAATATAATCGTGAATGGTCTTGATCTGTCTGAAGATAAGAGAGAAGCATCCAGAAATATTGGATGGGTTCCAGAACAAACTAATTTTAATTTATATGAAACCCCAATTTCATTAATGAGGTATTACTCAACCCTATATGGCATAGAAAAGAATTCTGCAGACAAAATCATTGTTAATCTCCTATCCATGGTCGGTCTTGAATCAAAGTACAACAAAATTCCATTTCTCAAGATGTCTCAGGGAATGAAAAAGCGATTTATGATTGCTGTGGCGCTTCTCAACAATCCGGACAATATTCTTCTAGATGAAACGATTAATGGTCTTGACCCAAATGGCATTAAGTTTGTTATAGACCTCATAAAAAAATTTAAAGAGGAGGACAAAACCATTGTATTATCGTCGCACATTCTAAAGGAGGTAGAGGCCGTATCGGACAAGGTTGCAATAATTCACAAGGGAAAACTTGTAAAACTAATAACTAAGGAACAAATTTCACTAACCGACTCAGTTACCATTATGATTAAGATTGAAAATCCAGACAATGCTCTTGAATCTGTATTGGGAGAGTTGGGAGATTTTACCATAGATGGAAAGAATGTAGTGTTAAAGAATGTAAGAGTACCTGCAAATGAAGTTTACAGAGTGAATGGAATTCTTGTATCACATAAATATAATATATCATTCTTCCAAGCCACTTCAGGTAATCTGGAGGACGTCTTCTTCAAGGCTACAGGTGATTCAAAATGAACCGCTTTTTATCAGAGACTATTTACTTTTTTAAGAAAAAGAATGTAATAGGAGTAGTACTTATTTTATTAATATTCACCCTCATTTTTGTTGCTTTCTATTCCCCCCCTCCAAAGGCTTCAACTGCATTATCATATGATATGACAACTTATTTTAACACAGATACCAACTCTTTTAACGCAACGGTGTATGCCTTCAACGGTCAGGGTTTTTCGGCAGACGGATTGCAGATCAATTATGACTTCGGTCTTGTTGACAATTCAACATTTTTTGCTCAATTTAAAGGTACAGGAACTACTAATTCAAATGGATATTTGATAATTAGTTACAACGTTCCAAAAAGCACCAGCGTATCATATTTATCTCTTGGGAGTCTCAACTTAACATATAACAATGGATTTTTCTCAACTATTTCAGAAGTACATTCCTACAATAAAGGAACACCAGTTATAAATCCCTATTTCATTACGTGCGTCTATGGTCAGACAAATCTTGCGGATCGATCAATTGTGCTTGCATATATCTCACCCAATTTATCAGGTGCACCTCATATAAGCTTGACCGTTGAGAATACTTCTTACTATTATTTTGGGTCTCAAGGATATGGAAATCCAACTTTAATAGGAAATTATTCGGGATTCACTCATTTAAATATCCATTTCACCAAATATCTTGTTAATAACCAATACTATATTCAATCGTTTAAGCTCCAAATATTTAAACAGAATTTTACAAATAGCTATCCTCTATCTTCGTTCGTAATAGACGTTACAAGTGCTTCTATATTTAGCTCACAAACAGCTGGTTTAGCAACTAATATTGCTCTGTTTTTCATGATCCTTCTCTTTATATGGTTTACAGAAGATTATTTTATGAAACCTGTTAAAAACGGTACCATGGAATCAGTTATTTCAAAACCTGTTGGAAGAAGAGAAATTTTTCTGTTGAGATTTTTTGCTGTTGTTATTGGTTCCCTAATAGTTTTACTCGTAGACTTATTGGTATCAGATTTGGTTTTTGAATTGTTTACCAAAAACTTTGTTTCTTCAGGTGCTATTGTGGGAACCTTTATTACACTCTTCTATTACGTGCTTGCCTCAACTTCAATAGTATTTATGCTTTCAACATTTGGCGGAAGGAAGTTCAGTGAAAAACTCATACTCCTGTTTATTATATTGATAACGTGGGTTTACCCTGCGCTGGTTTTTATTTATTCAGAAAGTGCTACCTTGTTAAAGGTACTATCTCCAGCTTATAAATCAATTATTACTGTGTCAACCATACTGCAATACGCAAATCCATTTATGATTCCTTATGTGTTTAATGATATCATAACTAAGGGCATACTTTTACCGGGTGGTGCCCACGGGCCTTTGTATGATTACGGAATTAATCCTATTTTTGTCACCATTGTTGCCGCCGCTTGGATTGCGATACCATTTATTGTTGGATATCGGAGGATTAAAAAACTTGATTTCTAATATTTACCTAATTATTTATTTCATCTCAAGGAAATAATTGAATTTGTTTGGTTCTTTAAAACATACTCACAGTGTATAATTGAGAAAGAATAAATAATGATAATGGTATAGAATAAACCATGAATATAGAAGTTTTAGAAGGTAACCGGAAGAGCGATGCTAAAAGAAGCATAAAATTAGTAACCTTTTTTGAGCAGGAACAAGTTAACAGTGAAATAACAGAGTTAAACCACTCCCTTAAGGAAGTTGATTTTAAAGGAAAGTCAAATGATATAAGAATTGTCTCTTTACCTCACATAAAGGAGAATTTCTGTGTTGTTGGTCTTGGGAAAAGAGACAAATACTCTATTGAAACCTATAGGCGCGCACTATCTCAAGCCTTAAGAGAGATAAAAAAAACTGGAATTCCATCCGTTATTGCCACTCTTCCTGGAATTGATGGATCTGATGTGGAAGCTTTTGAAACAGCATACATATCAGAAACTACCCTATATGAGTTTTCAAAATATAAGTCACAAAATCATGAGAAGTCAGGGATAACGGAAATTTTAATTTCCGGAAATGGTGATTTGAAATCTGCATTGAGAAGAGGAGAGATACTCGGCAAATCGACAAACTATGCAAGGGATTTTGCAAATATGCCGCCTTCTGAGGGGACCCCTTCTTATTATGAGAAATTGGCTAAGGAGATTAAGAATGTTAAAGTTACTGTCATTGAAAAGGACAAATTTAAGGAGCTTGGAATGGGAGGATTGGAAGGTGTTTCAAGGGCAGCGAAGGAACCTGCCAAACTTGTAATAATGGAATACAAAAACTCTTCTGAAAAGCCAATTGCAATGATTGGGAAAGGAATTATCTTTGATAGTGGTGGAATATCCATAAAACCATCTGCGGGAATGCAGGAAATGAAATTTGATAAGTGTGGGGC
>JAJYDZ010000026.1 GCA_021790415.1 Thermoplasmata archaeon
AACATTCAATGTCCCGTTCACATTTGTGTTGAATCCGGAGAATAAGTCATTTTCAAACTGCGGAGGGGAAGTAATTGCTGCAAGGTGGAAAACGCCATCCGCATCCTTAAGTGCCGCCCTTAAAGCGGAGATATCGAGAATCGAGGCTTTGTAATAAGGGTCGCCTTCAATATCCAGTGTCTCAACTTCGTGATTGTTGTGAACCAGGTGTTCCTTTAGGTTTCTTCCAATGAATCCTTCTCCGCCTGTTATAAGGAACTTCATCTGGTTCCCCTTATGGGAATTTTAACTAAAATGTTTGTCCACGGGTTTCAATACCTGGACAATATCATTCCTTTATCAAAACCTTGTAAATTTTGTTTACTTTCTCCTTCAAATCATTCACTATTTTTTCTATTGAACTGGTCCACCAGAAATTGCAACACTTTCCATCTACCTTCACCTCAACTTCATTCTTCTCTATATCCCCCAGAATGCAGAGAATCATCCACGAACTACCACCTTAAATCCCTAGCAAGGTGAGAATTAATTGGTGAATGCGTCCCGGATTCATTGTAATCAGTGTATACATTTTCTGTCAGTATGGAAGCATCATAGTAGTTTCTGAACTCACTCGGCCAGATATAACTTGCTACTATTGAGTTGTGGAAAAACTCAATGTTTACATTGATTTCCAGAGTGTGGTTATTCATATTTTCAAGCTCAGCAACCATTGCATTCCAGAATTTATGCGATATGCACTTTGGGCCATTGTCTGTCATGAGCACCGGACCTATGAGAACTGTTCTATTAAATACCATGAGAATAGCATTCTTCACTGGTCTTTTAGCATCCCTTGCGATGCATGAGATGGAATAATAAAAACCTGCCACTTTTTTTGTGTAGTAGTCCTTTATGTGCATAAGGTATGTCATTCTATGTTCCTTGTGAATTTTTGTCACATAGGTCTCAAATAGCTGAACAAAACCGCGTGGGCGGAATAGGTTTCTGGAATTTGCTCTTTCATTTGGGTCTTAATGCGGGAATAATAAAATTAGTCATATTCTTTATCAAAATACAAACTCACGTGTTACTATTGTCCCACAAGATCAAGGATATGTCATTAATGATAAAAATGGTTACAGACTAATTGCATATTACGGTAATGTGCAGCGTAGTATTTTTATTGCTGAAGAATTCAAGGCTTTTTATTAGTTATTTTACGATGCGATTGCCATGAGTGCCGTCCTGCAGATTAGGAATCTGAGCAAAAATGAGATTGCTATTAATCATCACAACCCTTCGTACCTTGGAAGAATGGAATATTATAAATCTTCAGAGAATATCACAGACCAAATGGAAGGGGGCGAAAGTCGATCACGATCCATTGGCCTAGATGCAATATTTCAATATACTGGATCTGGGGTACAGTTCTTTTCTGGTATGATCTTTTATTTGATCATCGTTAGACTTTTTAGTACAACTGCGGTTGGAGCAATAGCGCTGTTCCTGGCCATAATAGGCCTCTTTCAAATAGTATTTTCATTCGGGCTTGGCACAGCCGCCCAGCATTTTACGTCATATAGCATAGGACTTGGCGATTTTGCCGCTGCAGCAAAGGTCTTCTATAAAATAATAACTTACGGATTTTTAGTTTCAATATTTGGTTTCTTATCCCTTTTGCTCCTTAGCCCCGTAATTTCAATAAGTTTCCTTCATTCTAATCAATATACAAATCTAATCAGGCTCCTAAGTATTGTTCTGTTAGGCAGCATACTTTTTTCTATCCTCAATGGAACATTATTGGGATTGCAAAATTTTAGGCTTTCTGCCTTCATAAATATAATTATCTGGATTGCCTATTATTTTGGTTCCATTGCTTTTGCTTATCTTATTCATAATCTGTCCGCTTTGATTGCTGGGTGGTCCATGGGGATTTTTCTTGGAGTTATAATAGAACTTACACTTATCTTAAAAGTATTATCAAAATTCAAAGGAGGAGCTTTGACTTTATCTACCCAGTCACTGATAAAATACTCGCTACCAGTTGTTTTAAGCGGATTAATTGGCTATAGTGCGGCTTATGCAGATAGATTCATAGTAGCTGGGCTGATCAATTTATCATCTTTGGGTGTATACAATTTCGCTTTATTGATCTCATCATCGCTTGGGTTTTTGGCAATTCCATTTAACAACATCTTAATGCCTAAGTTCTCTGAGCTTTTCGGAAGAGGTGAAAGAGCTTTGATTTCAGCTCACGTGAAAGCTTCCTCAATGCTTTTGATGTCTATATATGTACCTGCTTCACTTGGTATTTCCGCATTAGCTCCAGTGCTTATTGGCTTATTGGGTGGTCCTAATTATGCTGGAGGATCAGCCCCTTTATCATTAGTTATGTTTTTATCGGCCTTCTTCGTTTCATCAAATATTCTAACTCAAGCCATTGCTTCAGTAAGGAGAACTAAAATATTTATTTACTCAAGTGTGGTTGGTTTTGGTTCTAATGTCATACTATCATACTTATTAATTCCAAAATTTGGTCTCGTTGGGGCTGCATTAGGATTTTCGTCTGTATTTGCCTCCACATTTTTTGTTCTTTACTTTTTCGCTAAAGTTGAGAATGTTGCATCTTTCGATATTTCTGGAACAGTTAAGATATGGATCGCTTCATTAGTTATGTTTATAACAGTTTTTATTCTAATTAACAGAATAGGAACAACACTTTATTTAATGCCAATTTATATTTTAGTAGGTATTTGTATTTATCTTGGTCTAGCAAGGATGCTAAAATTATTTAAAAAAGAGGATAAAGAACTAGTGTTATCTTTATTTCCTGAGAATTTTATCAGGACGAGGAAACTTTTATCTCTTTTGATTTTACACTAGATTAATTAAGATAGAATCCGAAGTATCAAACACTTAATTTCGGTTTTGATTCTTTAAGTCACTATCTGTCATAATCTTGACTAATTTTGAGAATTTTATATCTGGTTTCCATCCTAGTTCTCGTTTTGCTTTCGAGAAATCAGCTACATAATTGTCAGACTCTAGGGGTCTGAAAAATTTCTTGTTTACTTTTACAATAACCTCATCTTTATCGGAAAGCCCAACCTCGTTCACACCTATACCTTTCCAATGGATCTCTGTACCAATATTCCTAAATGATTCCTCTACAAATTCTCTCACTGTGTGCAACTCTCCAGAACCTAAAACGAAATCATCGGCATACTTATGCTCCAAGATTCTGGTCATACCTTCAACATAATCCCTAGCATAACCCCAATCTTTTCTAGCATTTAAATTACCAAGTTCAAGTGGCGTATGATCACCGTAGTGATATTTTGCAACATGTAAAGTGATCTTCCTAGTAACAAATTCTGGGCCTCTGACTTCTGATTCATGGTTGAAAAGAATTCCGCTGCACATATACAAATTGTATGCATCTCTATATGTCTTTACAGTCCAGTAACCAGCAAGTTTGGAAACGGCGTATGGACTCCGTGGAGAAAAGGGCGTTTCTTCATTTTGAGGAGTAACTTTAGGCTGACCATATAATTCAGATGTTCCAGCGAAGTAGAGTCTTGTGTTTGCGGAGTAATCCTTAACTGCGTTAACTACATTTAGCGTTCCTCCAATGTTTACATCATATGTGGAAGATGGGTTTAGGAAACTATAACCAACAAAACTCTGAGCAGCTAGATGGTAGAGTTGGTCGGGCTGTACTTCGCTTAAAAGCTTCGAAAGAAAATTTGCATCAGTTAGGTCCCCATAGTGTATATTCACCTCATTAAGGACATCAACGGGAAGAAGCGATAAATTTCCTATAGTCATGGAACTATTCCTTCGTATAATTCCATGTACTTCGAAACCTCTTTCCAAAAGAAGTTTTGTTAGAAAGTAACCATCCTGACCCGTAATCCCAGTAATAATTGCACTTTTCATCTTATATGGCAACAAAGATTTAACTGAACTACATTAATCTTGCCGTAAGAGTAGATATTCTGAGCTTCCAGGGGCAGGTCTGAATCTGCCGACGACAACTTTCCTGAGGAACCTGTAATACTTGAGTTCCCGGAAATATCTGATCATATAGTCAAAACGTCCAGTGGCGACTTTTGAATGACCTCTAGCCCTCTCTTTAAATTTGAATGGAATTTCCGCTATACTGATATTCTTCTTGCATGACATTATGTATAAACCTAATTTGTTGAATCCACTCATTTCGATAGAAGTTGGAACAATTCTTCTGTTTACTATAAAGAAACCAGATATTGGGTCTTTAACTGTTGACACCCATGGCAATAGAAATTTTGCAAAGAAATTGGCTCCCCTGCTTATTATTCCATGTTTTATTGTTCTTTCCGCACCTCCACCTTTTACATATCTTGATGCTATAACAAAATCAAAACCTTCTTGATACTTTTTGATCAAAATAGGTAAAACACTGACGGGATGCTGAAGATCCCCGTCCATGATCAAAACGTTGTTATGACTGGCCTGAGAAATGCCAAATAGCTGCGCATTTACGGTTCCCATTTTCTCAAACCTTTCTTTTAACAATATTTTGATTTGGTTTTCTTTTATACTATATTTTCTGACAATCTCCTTTGTTTTATCAGTACTGCCATCATCCACAAAAACAATTTCTTTAATTTTCAGAGAAGGATTGCTGGTTGCAATCTCCAAAATACCTCTTATTAGGTCTTCAATGTTACTTTCCTCATTCATTACTGGGATCACCAAGGAGATACCATTAAATCCTACGCTTGGGAAATTGTTCAAATCCATTATGATACTCGAGGCAGATCGGAGTCGATATATTATAACTTTTGCAATACATTTAATTGTGCAGTTTCGCATAATTAGCTATTTTACTTTATTTATAGCATAAAAGTAGAAAATCTAGATTTTACGAGACATTACCCGAATGCTTAAGTCAATTGAGTTGCCTCGATACGTGTAAAATAATGTATTTGTAGGTCCAGGAACTAGCTTTGGTTGAGAAAAACGATAAAAGATAAAGAAACATTAAAAGTAGAACAAATATTTCATGCGATTTGAAAAAGTCAAATAGTGCTTTGCGTATAAAAGTCAACAAAAAAGGTTTTTCTTTTCGTTTTATGATTGCTTCTTGCAACTCAGATTGTATGCTCATGGAATCAAGTTTTACTAGAATTGGTCCTGAAACAAACGCACGTCTCATATATTTGTAAGAGAAATTGTGGGAGTTTTCCAGATCAGCCTTTTTTTTGTCAAAATCTTCGTATGTTTGTCTGTTTAGAGTTAGTTGTTGCCGGTGGTGTCGATAATACGTCAATTTCTCCGGCGTCACAAAACATTTACCTGATTCCAACCCTGAAAAACAAATGAAATTATCCATGGCATATCGACACCCCTCATCACCAGATAAATTCTGATTCAGTTTTTGTAAATGCTCTCTCAAAGCCTTTTCGGATATTGACATGCTGCTACTGTTAAAGAGAGAAAGATATGAACTATCTCCATGATAAATTCCATTTTTATCTAAGTAAAACGTAGAATTTTTTCTACTCCTCTCTTTATAGAAATCCAAGGGTTGGCTTTCATCGCTTACAGGTATTGTGCCGTCTTTGCAAAATGCAATGTCACCTGTACCAAATAGTTCGAGGATCGTTTCCAATTTTATAGTATTGAAGAAGTCATCATCGTCTAAGAATGAAATGATTTTGCCTTCTGCTTCATTTAAAGCCCTAGAAAGGGTTTTGTTCCAATAGGGGGAAAATTCGAGAATGTTCTTGACGGAATTATCTTCTAAATATTGATCAATTTTACGATCTGCGAAATTTTTGACTACTATGATTTCATAAAGATTCCTTGATAAACTTTGGGACAGAACTGATTTCACTGCCTGCATCAGGTACTCTTTTCTGTTAAAAGCAGTAATTATGACCGAAATTCTGCGCACTATTGACTATTACAATAATTTCTTTAATTTTTGGGAGTGTAAAACTTTTTTAAGAGAAAATATAATTATTTTCAATATCTCTTTTTAACAATGGCCTAAAGGAAACTTTATTGCAAAAGGGTTGTGAAATAATTTATCACTTAAAATGCATTTCTGTTTAAGATGAAGCCTCCGAGTATCTCTGTCATTTTGATATCTAGTAAAAGAAAAAACTTCATCCTTCAAGCTTTGAATTCTCTCGCAAACCAAACAATGTCGAGGGAGAGATTTGAAATAATCTGCGTTAAAAACTTTACTGACCAAAATTTAGATCAAGAAATAATGCGGTATTCTAACGCAGTGATAAATTCTAATGACTTAAGATATGGTATTAAGGTCTCAGAGGCCATACTTGTGTCAAAGGGGGAAATAATATGTTTCCTCGATGATGATGATATGTTTAGTCACGATAAGCTAGAAAGAGTAAGTCTAATATTTAGTGAAAATCCTCAACTGAATTACTACCATAATGGCAGAACCACGGACCACGAAGAGTTTCTAAACCAAGGAAGCCGAAAATCAAAAGTAGGAAATTCACGTGTACTAAACTTGGAGAAGCCAAATTTTAATGAAACCTTATCCTTTTTCAGACTTTATCCAGATTTCAATTCAAGTTCAATATCAATTAGACGCAAAGTTCTTGATGGAAAGATCGGCCATTTGAAAAATTTGATAATGCATCCGGACACATTTTTTTTATTCTGTGCATTAGAAACAGAAGGTATTTTGATTGAGGATCCAAAGTTATTGACATTTTACAGGTTGCACCAGAGTACTACCAATGATTTTCATCAGAATATTGATGACTTTTATTCTAACAAATTCCACTATTATGAGAGCACTAATGGGGACTGGAAAGTAATTACTTCAATACTTAAAAAAGAGGTCAATCTGAAATTATGCAGATGCGAAATGGTCCACAATGCTTTCTTGAGGGGAATATTCAATAAAGACATAAGTTCAAAGGATATGTTTAAACTCACCAATGACTTTTTTAAATGCATCTATGTGAGAAAAATAATGAATATGATTATCCTCCTAATAATTGGGTATCTCATTACGTTTTTTCCAAGGACAGGAAGGAGATTTTACTATAACATGAGTATAAGATTTTTTTCGAGATGATAAATGGTGGTCACGCATTTGTTTGTTGCAAGGTAATCTTATTCAAAAATGCTGTACCACTAAAATCTCCATAACCTCTAAATTCAACGGCAGTAACTGGCAAAATAATTTTAATCGTGGTGGAAACGGTGAAAAATTGCTGAGTACTAGAATTTGTAATATTTTTTTGATAAATAACGCTTGTTCCTCCGCTTGAGGAAATATCTATCGTTAAAAAATCTGAGATGCTAAAATTCTCAATTCCTACGTTAAAGCTAACACTATACGTACCTGGCAGGAGTGGAATATACGGCCCATTCCAAATGAATGAGCCGTTTACCTCACTTGCTTCTATGCTTCCGTTTTTAAGATACCTGCCAGAATCTAATTTAAGAGAATTTGGATAAAATGTCTTATTTATGTATCTCATATAAACAGGGCTACCATTATACCCTTTTTTGATGGCAAGAATGGCACCTCCTTCAGCATAGATGCCATATGTGTGGTTGCCCAAATCCCTGTTAATTAGTGATGATATCGACGGTTCCTTGCCATATGAAGAAAATATCCAAGGGCTGGAATAATCTCCTATTATGAACTGGAAATTATTGGCTGTTGTATTATTAACCCCTGGAGACCAAGGTGTGGAAAAGGAATTCGAGAATAACGAGAAAAATGGAAAAAGGTTGTTTTGAGTCAATATTGTTGAAGACCTCGGTATGTTATTTGATAAGAATTGCACAGTCTGGCTTGATTGACCAACATGGGGATTATGGTATGTGGAGAAGGCATCTACTGGCTTGTAAAGTGGAGAAGAAGAAATTGGATCAACGCTGGCAGAGATTAATCCCCCAATTATTAATAGTACCAAAAGTGTATAGATGGTGATTTTCCAGTTCTTTTTCGCAAGCCTTTTGTTTCCAAATTTTTGAATGAATTGCGGCATTAAAACAACTGAAATGGTGGATGAAACGTAAATTGCAGGTAATAGCATTGCAGGATACTGATATCCCAATGCATAATACGCTGTGTTTGTCGATAGAAATGAATATAAAAAGTAAGGTATGGAAGTAAGAAGTGTTAGTGGTGAGAGGAAAGATAAAAAGCCTGTGCTCCCAAAGCCATAGAAAATAAAAGTCAACTTCTGCATGTAATTTTGTGATAGGAGAGAATAAACAGCCGCGGGATTAGTAAATAAACCGAAAATTAAACCAGATACTGAATTAAAACCTCCAACCTCACCAGTCTGGAAAGTCAGATCGAGTACGTGGGAACCAGCAATAATGGATTTTAAATACCCGGCCAGGGTTAGATATAGAATAAGTGACGCAAAACTTACCAATATTAGAACTGGGTTAGATAATCTCTTTCTGGACGCTGGCGTGCCATCTTCACCCGGAGACCTATTTCTTACATGATGTCCGAAATAGAATTTCGCCAGCAAGTATTCAGTTAGAATAACTGTCGCAGCAATGAACACAAAATTCGAGTGAAGTGATACTATAAATATCAGGGAAGCAACATTCAATACTTTTCTTCCACTAAAAAAAGCAAAAAAAGAAAGGAAGAAAAAGAACGGGAGAAAACTCATTATATGAAAATCAAAAAAAATCAAACCTTCCGTGAATGGAGATATATAATAAGTAATGACAAGCACCAATAGCAGCCATAATTCTAATCTGGTAGGCGATTTCACCAGTGAAAGAAATTCCCTACCAAATAAATAAAGGGGAACTGCCGCAAAGCTAACAAAAAATGCCTGGAGAATCAAGAGAGTCAAAGGGCTTTGATGAAGCCAATAGAAAAAGAGAATTATAAATACGAAAGGGGAGAAATGCTCCTGGAGTAAACTGAAACCGAGAAGGTTTGTAAAGAAAAGTTTGCCATGAAGAGTAGTGTACATTACTTGGCTCTCAAGTCCTAGGTCCCAGCCTGAAGCACTCAGGGAAAGCATCTTGAGGATTGAGTAAGCTGAGTACAGAATAGTAAATATTAAGGATAGAATGAGTACAATGCTGAGAAATGTGTCACCTTTGATATTATCTAAAGTTAACTTGAAACACTTGAATATATGGTGTTTTTCGATATTGGACGTTAATTTATTAGCTTTCAATTATGCTCCTCTTGCTGGTATTCAACTTGAAACTTAACCATATTGCTAAAACTCCTTTTAATATGAATGCCCCTAATATAATACATACTATTCAAATTATATAAGAAAATTCTTAACAAAAGTTGGTCAGACAAAATAACCTAAACTACATTCTGTGACTTCTAATAACATCAAATTAAACTCCAGTTAAAATTTCATTCAATTTTATTTTGGCATTTTCAAGAGAGAAGTATTTAGCACGTTCCATACAGCTTTCGGAGTCCATGCCAGTGAATTTACCTTTCCAGATAGATAAAGCTTTCTGCAAAAACTCATTTCGATTATCAACTAGCCAGCCGGTTTTCTGGTCGATTATTGTCTCAGCTGGTCCCTGCTTATTATAGCTTAGCACAGGTGTACCATAGAACATTGACTCAAGTGGAACCCACCCAAATGGCTCTTCTGTGAAAGGAAAGGCAGTATAAAGGGCGTTTCGGTAAAGGATCGAAAGTTCACTTTCTTCAACATATCCTCTGAAATCAACTTTCTGTTTTAATTTCCCCAGTGGTGTGCCAAAGGGAATCTTCGATCCAAAGGCGACTATTTTTATGCCCAACTTCACCATTTCCAAGAGAACTTCCACTTCAATCTCCTTCCCTATATATGCCAGAACATAATCTTGTGTTGGAGCCGTATTCTCAAAGGTCAAAGAAGGGAATTCCTTTGGAACATGAAGGACTTCTTTCGAATAGAACTTTTTCCCCCTATAAGTTTCTTTCAAATAATCTGAGTTGTTGACAATCTTCTTAGTTAAATTCTTGTGGCGAGTCATCAATTTGTCATCTAAAATTGTAATCACTGGCCCTAAGGTCTTGGCTAATATGGGGGCAATGGGATTAGCCTTCATCATTTGTAGGGTTTTTAAAGGCGGAGTTGCTTGATTCCAGTAGAGATCTGAAGGGAGGGGTAAGGTATAGGCTAGATTAACAACCTTACTGTGGGCATTTACATCATGTGCCACTATAATTGAGGAGTTTCCTCGGAAAAGGGATTCAATGAGCCAAGATATTGCCCAGAGCATTGCTTCATTCCTCTCAAACATTTTATAAAGGAAACGCAAGGCAAGTTTTCTGTTGGACAGAGATATTGCGATGACATTAGGGGTTGAACGGAAATACTCCATTTTATCATTGGGGATAAATGGAGAAATTACTGTTGTTCCTTCGGAACCAACAATCTTCAAAACCATTTTTAGAAGGCTGAACTGTACTGAGTTTCTTGAAGACATTGGATCGCAAATTAATACTTTTTTATCCTTCAATCATGGGGTGTATCCATATAAGGGATAACACTTTTTTGTATAATATTCAATTCAGCAAGAGATTTTTGAGAATTAACGGAATATATTATTAAACTGGAACCGATCAGATCAAAAAGTTGATTAGCCTTGTTATTTAAGTAGTTACTATATGAGAATCATGGAATCATTTATCCTCGAAGAATTTACAAGATTTGGAGGAGGGCAAACTGTTTTCGAGGAAGTGTATTCC
>JAJYDZ010000027.1 GCA_021790415.1 Thermoplasmata archaeon
CTTTCTGACGGATTGATTTATCACGAGGTCGTCGTGCTTTGTTTCCCCCTTTATCACCGCACCAAGCAGCGCAACCCCATCGATGTTTTTCTTCTTCAGGAGCAAAGAAAGACAGGCCTGCATTACTGAAGCTCTTTAGTGACGTCGAAAGCATAGATGGAGTGCTCACGCTCCGGATCGACCGGTTTGGACGGTCAGCTATGCAACTCGCATCAAACATCTTAAAATTATAGTTAAAGACATATGTATTTAACTATAGTTACTAAAATCAATTTCATGAAAACAACTAAATAGGATAGTTCTGATAAACGTTAGATATCATAAAGTCATTACGATAGAGGGAGGTTATTATAAATGAACGTTGCTGTAATCCAAGAATCTTTAGCAAGATATAGCAGAAACTACGACTGGTTTACTTCAAATTACGAAAAACTGAAAGACGACTACCCAAATAAGATTGTTGCTGTCGATAATGAAAGGGTGATTGCATCAGACGAGAGTCAGGAAAAAGTTAAGGAAAGAGTGAAAGACAATCCCGGCGTTTTTATAGGAACTGTGCTCATAGACAAGTTAATCTGGATTCTCTGAAATGGGAAAACTTGAACTTAGAAGGTCGTCTGCTGACTCTCTTTTTTCTGCTGCAGTCGCCTTTGTTTACAATGATAAGTTTGTAACAAGAACACCGATTATAGATAGCGGTTCAGAGAAGTCGTCTATAACGATTGACACTGCAGAATCTCTAGGGGTTAATTTAGCCGACGCTAGATTGAAGCCGTTGATGGGCGTATCAGGCATAAAAAATGCTCCTGTAATTTCCGGTATCCAAGTTCTTATCCCAGAGGAAGCCAAGTTTGTACAGCTTGAGGATGTTCAGATTTTGGAAGACGTAGGAAGGGTTCAATTTAAGAAGGTACTTGGCCATAGAGTTCCTGAAAGCGTAACAAGGGCAGCAATACCAAATATTTTAGGCCTCGATTTTTTGATAAAACTGAATAGCGCTCTCGTGCTCTCCTTTAAAACAAGTGAATTTTATATTAAATGGTGACTCTACATCTCTGCTTTTATAATGAATCTGATATGATTTTTATAAATAAGAACGCATCAAGGATCTCGGAGATAGAGAGGCGATAGTCAAGCTGCCTGATCGTCTTTAGCTTAAGTGACATCCTCCCACCTCTAAATATTCTCATTTAAAATAATAAATTTCTAGACCGTGACTTTACACCTATTTTATTTTCGTTGATCACAGAATGGCTTTTTCCAATATGTTTTCCAAACTCATCTGTGGGTGCACTATTCTTTTACGAAACTTTCCAGCTTCATGACCTTTCTGATCACCTCCGATTTCGGCGACTTGCATTCCAGCCTTGATGTCACAATCTTCCCTTTGGCAGCATAATTCAGGGTTATGTCCTTCATGTATTCCATTGTGGATATGAGCGAAATTCCATCATCATGGGTATGAATTTCGTTGAATATCAGCGAGAGAATACATTCAGCCATAGGATATACGACGCCAAGGGAGATGTATGAGAAATGGATGGAAAAGAGTCAGAAAGCATGAAATCTTATAGGACAATACTGTCTCCAATTAGGGGTCCTAAGCAGTGTTCTTCGATATTATTCTAAAACCTTCATACTACTCTCTTGAAAGACTGCCTATTCATTCCTAGTTCACCATAGCCAAAAGCTGATCATGTACTAAAATGGCCATTCGGGGGAGATGAATTTTCTCAGCTCATTGTTACTTTTTCGAAATAGCGCCTTTTAGAATTGTTAAGAACTGTTCGAATGTCATGCCATTCTCCCACACAGGCTTTTTTACCCTAATTCTTATTTGTGCTTCAGAAATCACATCTACTTTAACCCTTTCATTTTCCTCATTCTGAAGAACTCTTTCACCATTTTGGAACTTGTCTACATTTTCGATCAATTCTCCCAAATCATCTTCTAAACCACTCTCGAAGCGAGAAGCCTGGAAAATAACATTCCTTGCCTCTTCTTCAGTCGCTTCATTAAAATTAGAAGGAATCGGAACTACACATAATGTAAAACCACCACGAGAGTCATAGGCTTCCTTTGCCTGAGGTATAGTCACTCTGACACTATTCTCCTTTGTGGACTTTATCTCAATCAAGTGCTGGACAGAGTTTGTACTGAATTGGATATATAGCTCCCTGCCTTCCTCATCGACAAAGTCGCTAAAATACTCCTCATCATTCAATTGCTGTGTTACCCTGACGTCACTTCCTTTTATTACCTTTTCAATTGTAAATAAGTCTGCAGGAAGCCCCTCTCCAAGCATCTTCCTTATAATATCTTCCACATAATTTCCAATTCTTTGGTTGTTTTTTATTAATGCTTTTCGAGCTATCGCATCATCCAATTTCTTTTTGAGGTCGGGGTCTGAATAAGTATCTGCCAATAAAGTCAGTTGATTTGGATCTACACTGGTCATGGCTAGGAATCTACTTAGGGCTCGGTCGATTAATTTTTGGTCTATTTTAGATTTATTAGCGGTCATAAGTACGCTCACATTTACTCCAAGAGCCCCAAGAAATAAGGATACGCTTGAGTCGGTGCCCAGCAAATTCATTAACTCAGTGCCGGTAAAAAATGGCGCAAGATTTTCTGAAGAGGGCTTTTCTTCCCTCCCTCCGCTTACTGGTACCCACTGCCGTGTGCGAAGCGTTTCCAACCACAAAGAAGGGAAAACCTCGTGGGAATTACCACATAAACAATCCACCTTAACTGTATTAGACCATTTTGGGTCTATTTTTATCAACTTTGACAATAGAAACTTCAAGAATTTACGAGCCAGTACTGGACTATTTCTAACCCTATCGATTATCCCCCAATCTTTTTCTTCGAAGAAGGGAACCGTGCTAACTGAAATTTTTGATATTGCCTTGTGCTCTTTTTGATCATCGTCAATAATATCTTCTATTGCCAGCGCCTTAATCTGCTTGTTATTCAATAATACATCTTCAATTTGGCAAAATTCTTTCAGAATTATTCCGTTTTGCTCCAATACGTCATATTGATCATCTGTAATTTGATCGTATAAATCTGATAATATCAAGCGTTGTGGGAAGATATCGAGGTAGAGTCGATCTTCTTCTCTCCATTTCCTCTGTGAAGCTAGAAATGGATTCTCCGATACGAATGATCTAACAAATTGCTGTTCTCCTAAATCTTTCTGTCTTGTAATTATTGGATATGCCTTTATTATTTCATCAGTGTGGCCGTTTTCAATCAACCATTGAAATAATTTTATGTTCGCCTCCTGAAAATCTTCTGTTGATGGTTCATTTTTAGATTTAGCATTCAAGCGTTGCAGTGAGTCCAGCATTAGTTCTTTTTCGTGCAGTGGTTTAATACCTCCAAGAGTGACTTCTGTTGACAAAAGCTCAGCACGCACGTCTCTGCCCAACAGCCTTAAAATATCCTTTAGATCCTTGGAAATACCCGGATCGATTGACAGGTCGTTTCTCAGCCTCAGAGTTCCATTTTGATCAGGCAAAATTCTCTTGGTGTCCAAAAGATTGGACTTATTAGTGTCAATTATTAGTTTCACTAACTTCGTTAAGAAAATACTTGAAGGGTACTCCCCAAGTGAGGATTGAAGTGCATCGGAATTTACAAATCCCTGAATTATTTCGCACAGTTTCTCGATGGTCAGTCTTTCTGGGAATTTATTTTCATTACAATCATCCAGATCAGAGCAACGTGCCCATTCATTTATGATGTTACGCCATATAATTGCCTCCTCAACAACTGGTGTGGAGTCTGGATATAGCTTATTTGACAACTCCCATAAGCTTTCAAGGTTACCATCAGATGTTGCAGGTATATGTGAATCCTTAGGAGCTATCATTTCTTCATTCGTACGGATCAACTTTATTTGCCGTATTCTTGCGATGAGCGAAGTTACTAAAGGTTCAATCCATTCTGAATTTAACCAAATTGGAAAAACACTGGGTCTTGATATCTTAGCAATGTTAAATTGCTCTGTGTATCCATTCTCTGTAATTATGCTGAACAAGTCCTCAAGAAGTTTAAATGCTTTGTTAACAACTCCTTTGTTGATTTGTACCGTTTTCTCTGTCTTTTCAGTTAGGTATACCCCCTCTCTATCCTTTGTTGGTTTGAAATCAATACTGTATATTAGAGCCGGAAAAGGGAAAATTACAGTTCCCAAGAAGGGCAATGGGTAATATAGCTTTGGGTAGGATGAAACATCAATAATAGAAATACTTGATTCACTGAATTTAACAGGTATACCCACTTTAACATTTTCCAATTCCTTTACAAGCATACCAGAGATATCATTGTCAACTTCTTTCCCGTTCAATTTATAGTCAACTTCGATAACCTCAGACTGTATTCCGCCCCTCTTCCATAGATATTCATCTCCATTTTCCTTGATTGTCACAGACGAGAGTTTTTCTTGGAAAGCGATGATGACTGGTACCAATTGCTTGATGGTTTCAAGACCCTCTTTGCAAATACTTTTTGAACCATCGCTTTGAAGTGGGTATAAGAAAGTTGTTTCTATAACATCTTTGTCAACCAAGTCAACCAGGGAATCTTCCAATTCCTGCCAAGTCTTCTTCATTTTGGAAGTCAATTCATTGAGCGTCTCTGCATCTCGGTCCAGAGTGAACGAGAATTTCTGCTGTGCGTGAAGTGTACCCGTGACTTTTACTATAGGTGATAGCAAATGAGTAGAGAGGAATCCTGTTCCTAATTTCCCACTCGCGGATTCGGATTCGACTTTTGTGGACCCATGAAATATCAAATGGATCAATTCTTCCTCTTTGAAAGCTCTTCCATTATGTGAAAAAGTAAGTCCATTTTCATTCATTTCAAACACTACGTCTACTCCTTCCTCGTTTGATGCGTCAAGAGCGTTTTGAATTAGCTCAAGTGCCCATCTTTTGTTATGTGAACCGCCCAAACCGCGGAGATCCGTTAATTCTTGCAATATTCCTTGGGCCACAGTTTCGTTTAATACATCATCCTTTTTCGACCTGAGTTCTTCTAATGACATTGATACACCTAGCGATAGCTATTCAGACAGTTGAGATGATATGTCTGATGACTTAAATAAATTACCTATCTTTTCACCGATTTTTATACACCAGGTTCCTGTATTCCCTGACCTTCCACCTCCTGAACTTGCTCCCTCTGGCATATTCTGTCGATGCATTCTTCCTCATCTTGATGACAGGTTCGATGTCCAAGGAATGCAGCTCATCGAACAGTGGACTCTGATCGAATGCTCCATCCCCGTAGACAATCTCTGTTTTTCCAACAATGGGATGGAGCGATTTCCAGAACTCTTTCGTGTCATGGCGATGCTCATCAGTTATTGTTAAAGAAACTGCGTTCATTGATCTGGAATCTATCGCTATGTGCATCTTAATGCACCCCTTCCTCTTCTTATTCCACTTATTGGAGAGCCAGTCACCCCTTTCAGTTATTTTGAATCAAGAGAAATCTATTATTACTGTCACCCCCTCCTTAGCATCACTGTTGATCTCATCAATCATCTTCCCTATGGGTATCTCCCTCATACGATGGAATATGGTCACATAGCTCATGGGACTGAATCTGTCAGTGAGTTGCTATAGCTTCCTCACGAAGAACTTTAGCAATATAAGAAGGCGAAAGATCTAGGTGAATTAGGTGCTATTGGAGTGGCACTACTCGAAGATCTTAATGCCTTTCATAGCAACATCGCAACTTGTGATTCTAAGGAAGAGAAGGTCATGCTAAGAACATGTTAGAAAAAGGTAACATTTGAGGCTTCTATATATAACCCCAGCAAACCAGATTTTCGACGACAAACTCGGGTTCAGAAAGGTCCATACAACGCAATTCTTCAAGCTCTAAAAATTTATTTATATATCTAGTGTATGCGCAGAGTGATTATATGGCTCGCAAAGATGATTGGGATTATACTTACAGCAGCACAGAAGTTGAGAAACTGCCATGGTATAACCCAAAATTAGATGCTGACTTAAAAACTGCCATAAAGGACCTTCAGATGAAGAAAGGCAAATTCTTGGATATAGGAACAGGGCCGGGGACACAGGCCATAGGCCTAGCTAAGCTTGGGTTCAGCGTAATAGCCCTAGATATATCAACCGTAGCCATAGAAAAAGCAAAAGTGCGTGCAAAAAATGATGGAGTAAATATTAGGTTCCTTGTCGATGACATTTTGAATACTAAGCTTCGCATGAAGCAGTTTGATTTCATTCTAGATAGGGGAGTGTTTCACACAATTGATCCAAATGAGAGGCCAAAATACGTAAGTTCTATAAAAGAGCTATTGAAGGAGGATGGTCTCTATTTTATGAAATGTTTCTCGACCAAAACGCTGGGCACTTGGGGACCACATAGATTTACAAAAGAGCAGATAATAGATTATTTCAGCTACAAATTTAAGATTATCTCAATAAAAGATTCGATATTTGCTGACACTCTTGATCAAAAACCAAAAACACTTTTTTGCATTATGCGATCCAAGCATTAAAAGTAGTTACCTATCCGGCGGCTTCATCCCATAAGTATGTAATACTATTACGTTTAAAATTATGGTATTTAACAACTGTATTGCATAACTACCCATAGGTCTTGGTGTTCTCTCGCATAAGATTGAGTGAGGAATCGAGCACATTTATTTATCAGTGCAATATGAGAAAGCCACTGTTTTTATCTGATGCGGGATTTTCAGATGCTCGTCCCCCAAAGGCCCCTCCCAAGGTTTTGGGGGGCGGGTAATGGTTAAGGTTCCGGTTACAGCAGATCTTCAATTTTCTTTATCAACTTCTTATCGATGTTTCCATACACGAATGTGCCCAGAATATGGCTCATATCCTCCTTAGGTAGCTGAAACACTTCTTTAGCTATAACTGCCTCGATCTCTGCTCTCACCTCAACATTCTTAGGATTGCTCGACAACTCTTGGGACATTTTAACAATTCTATTCCTCAGGGATTCACTAACCTCAGGGATCGGCAGCTCGTAGAGGAAGAAATAATTGAGATTTGCTGATATTCTCAATCTGATGTAGTAATCAAGAACGAAGCTATTGAACAGCGCAGCAAGGTAGTAGATATAATCTCCCAAAGCTGTCTGAACTACTTCGTTCTCTCTTATTTCATACTTGAAGGGGATGATGTATTGGAGATTGTCCATCAGGAACACTCTCGGAGGTACAACCGCAGCAATCATGGATCTTTCATTTGTGGAACTTCCAATTCTCCTCAAGACTAATCTTTCCATTTCGTAATCCAGCTTAAGGACTCTGCTCTCCATGCCATCCTCGATAATTTTCAGGGTCAGGGAAGTATTGCCCTTCGGATGCTTCCCCTGACCGTTCAAAACCCTTTTAGCGCTCTTCTTTAGAAGACGCTTTCTTCCTCGCGTCTCGTCTACCCAGAATCTATTGGTGCTGAAATTCATATCATATTGGTTTATCGTCTTACCTTCATACAAAATCAGTCCAGGAGGCTTAGTTGAAAAAAGGTCGGCATCATTTGCCTCATCAAATTCTCTCTTCAATTCTCGTTTCATCTCCTTCAGAGTTTTATGATTAGACCTTATCCTCCTAGCTATCGGGATATCTTCTTCAGACCTGAATTCTGTAATACCAAGGACTTCGGGGGAAATCAAATTGATCAGCGAAACAGGGTAATCAAAACTATCCTCAATCTCTTTCTCGTCAGAAACATAGAATCTGGCCTTGAAGGGATTTCCAGTCTTCTCTCTAGAAACTACCAGCATATCAAATTTGAATTGTGCATGGAGTCCTGAAAACCATGCCTTCCCCCTGTTCTCGAAAGATATGAGCTCCCTTATTTCCCAGGTGTCCATGATCTCTTTCCTGAGAAGGTAAGAACCCTCATCAGTGTGAAAGTTGGAGGGGATCAGGATTGCAAATCCGTCCCTGGCTATTTCCATGAACTTTTCCATGAATACTTTCTGATAGGAATAGTCGCCACTGTATTGCAGCTTGTAAGTTTCTTTCACATAGTTGGAAAGAGAGCTGTAGTGACTCTGGTATGAATCCCACAGTTTCCTGACATTTCCATCCTGTAACTTCCCTTCGAAGAGCTTTTTGAATTCCTTTCCCGAAAGGGAGAATTTTGTTATGCCCTCGCCAAAAACCTCCGGATGCTTTGATGCAAACTCCTTCGCATTAGACTTAAGGTTGTTCCAGGGTGGATTACTTATGACACCCGAGAACCCTTTCTTTCCCTCAAGAAGTTCACCTTTCTCATCAAAATAAAGGAAGAAGAATTCAAGCGGATAGAATAGGGTTTTATCTTCCATGATTTTGAATGCAGACTGAAACTCCCTTAGGAGTTCCTCCCTGATGGGCCTTTTCATACCTTCGATCTCTTCCGGTATTTCTGCACGGGAAGGGTCTTCAAGGTATTCCCTCCTCATTTTCACCATTTGCCGGATCTCTTCCTTGAATCTTCCCGACAGCGTTTTGACAACTGGATCATCCGGCAGGGTTACAACCGAATTTCCGTTGATGAAATTGACCTTGAGGTCAGGAAGTATGTGATTGATGGACTCAGGAAGACTCTGGAAGTGGTAGGACCCTGGGTTAATCTTCACTGTTTCCTTCCATAAATTGACTTTCGCAACGCTCAGTGCCATGCTGTCAAGGTCAGCCCCGTAGATATGTCTCAGAACAAGCTTAGAGATAGCCTCCCTGTTGAGTCCCCTCCCCCCGTTGTCGTTGAACCCCAGAAACTTCCGGATCTCGTCTATTCTCTCCATCTTTTCCCTTACATCATGGGGTATGTCCAGCCCGTTCTGATATCTATGAGCCCACTCCGTCTTTTCCTTTATCTTTTGATAAACAGTACTAATTTCCCTCAATACGCTGATCAGGAATGCACCGGAACCGCAAGCGGGATCTATTATCGTTATTCCCGTTAGACGTTTTGAATCCTCAAGCGCTTCCTCGAATTTATTTGCGTTCAGGTGTTCCAGCAATTGGTCTCTAATGGGTCCGAAAAGCTCCCCGATCAGTTTGGATGCCATCCTCCCCGTTATCGCCTTTGGGGTGTAGTATATCCCTTCGTCCTTCCTGTTCTCAGCCAGGAACATCTCGTAAGACTTCCCGAAAACGTCCTCGTCTATCAACCTGAAGCTGTAGGAGTACAGCCCTCCTGAGAATGTTTCAGGATCTTCAGTAAACCCTGCCACTTTCCCGAGGACTTTGAGGAAATTCTGATAATTCTCCCTCGAGTCCTTGAGTTTGGAAAGGATGTCGCTGGAGGGGACAAACAGCTCGGTATCGTAGTATTCGTAGAGGAATTCATCGAGGTCTTCGAAGAACTCCTTAAGGACTTTCTTAGGTCCCTTGGTATTCCATGAGTTGAACTTCTCGCTGAACATGTCCCATGTCTTCCTGTAATCTATAATCATGAAGTCTTCAAGTGTGAGGGCGAAGACAAGCTTGTTGAGAAGCAAGACGCTGCTGTGTTGGGGGTCGTCAATCCATTCCAGACTGCTGAGAAGTTCAAACCACTTCTTCAAATCCTTGAAGAACTGCTTGTCCAAGTCTCTTTTCTCAGAATCCTCTGTCGTTCTGCGGAGGTAGTCGTAGATATTCTTGGTAACTGATGCCCCTTCGATAAATTCCCTGAAAGTCTCTTTCTTAACATAGCCAAATTCCCTGATGCACCCCTTGTCGAAAATGAAAACGTCCTTAAGGTTGGTGAGAACAACATAATCCACCCCCCTGTTGCCCGGATCTCTGGTTCCCAGTATGTACCGTATGATCTGATTTGTGTGGGTTTTGCCTGCCTGTTCCTTTAGATTATTATACTCGACCTCCAGGGACTCCAGTGAACCGTCACTCTTATGGAGGGGCTTGAGTTCGAGGGCAACTGGTAGTCCAAGCTCTTTGGACGACGGCAGGATGAAATCTACCCATCCGCCTCCCATCCTCCCCTCTGGAAAGTTCTCTATTTCGGCATCCCTCATAATGGGCTTAAGAAGCTTGTCGGATAGCAGCGTCTCGGGTTTCGACCTTCCGAGCGCCATAACATATTCTTTTGCATCTTTTGTTTTGAACACACTGACGAGGTTCGAATTCCCATGATGGAAGGGGGTGTAAAGGAGTTCCAGGTCGTCCAGATAATCCTTCAGACCAGCGACAATGGATCTTTCGTCTGCCACCAGTATTCATAATGCGGTAAAATATAAAGGTATTCATATAGCGTTTATCCAACCCGATGCGGAATGCAACACCTTTTTGCTTCCTTTCATATTCTTTCATACACTTCCGTGTTCTCTCGCACGGTTCTTCAAAAATGGATTCTCTTTACTTTTCGTTCCAACGGTGATGCCGGGACGGCGGATGGGTGCAGTATTCGTCTGTGGTCCTGTGTGTTTTTGATGATCCCTGTTTCCCTGTCTCGTCCATGGTCGCGATCTTGTCCGTGGTTGGGACGTTGATGGTGGTAGGGTTTCATCAAAAAGAAGTACCAATGGGTGTTCCATGATTTGTTACCGTGTGTGCATCTTTCCCCTTGCCTGTCCTTCTTTCCTTTTCCCTGTTTTTTGTCCTATGCCCTGTCCCCTGCCTTCTGCTTCATCTTCCGCCTTATCTTCAGCCTTCCCCGGTCTTCCTCAGCTCAGCTTACCTTTCTCCGATG
>JAJYDZ010000028.1 GCA_021790415.1 Thermoplasmata archaeon
CCAGAGAAGGGTAAGAAAATTAATATCCTCACTTGGTAAGTTAAATTTTCGCAAATTCACTTATGTAGGAGTCAGTTCTTCTGTATAAATCTCTTATAGAGTTGATTTCTGACCTTTGCGTATCCTTTGCTCCCCGGTGTTGAAGGTTGAGTATCAATCGATAGCATCCAGAATTTTGTCTAAGAGAGTATTGCACTATCCTGGATAATGAGATAAATTTCATGAAAAGGTTTATCTAAGGTCAAACCGTAAATGCTGTGTGGTGGATTTCCCGATATTTCTGAATTCGGTTTCATGACCCTATGCAGATAATGCTAAAAACATGGGAAGAAAGACCTCAATCCGCTTAAAAGGAGCTATTAAAACGTGGACAGAAAAACGTAAAACCTCAATAAATATTGATCCAGAAATCTGGAACGAATGGCATCATTTCGTACTTGATAAAACTGGTTCAATGAGAAAAGTGAGCGACGAACTGAAAAATGCGATTAAGCTTCATATGAAAAATAAAAAGAACAGGTAGAAACATGAGAGCAGACAGAGAGAACATAAATTGGTCAGATATTCACGATAATAATCAAAGTTTCGCTAGTAACAGGGATAATACAATACTTACCGTTTTTCCCCTCAATGGACTAAAGCATCTGAGCTTTAATGTATCGAAGTTAATTTTTAAAGATAGAATAGCGGTTGATGATTTTTTCGCGCCGCGTATGAATAAATGGGCGGGATTCCTTGTCACGAAATTAAAGTGCCCAATCGTCCCATTGTCGGATCCAGAAAAGCCAGCATTTCTCATTGCTTCGGAAGACCTCACAAATATAGGCGCTCTTCCTGAATTGATGGACGAGAACAAGAAAGTCTATCGTATCATACCCTCCGGAGAAAATTTTCCTATTAATATAGACAGTCAGAAACTAGGTTATAACGATCTTATCTGCAGGCTTATTGAACAAGCGATTTCAAGAAGATTTCTATCTCATGGTATGAATCTATGGAGAACGTCTACAACCTCTTTCTTCAAACTTATGCCAGAAAACACTTCTGTTATGAAAGATCAGGTTAAAGCATACCGGGGCTTCGATTTCAAAGTTATAAACATAAGAGATGGTCTATATGTTGCCTTTGATTTGAAGACCAGATATGTTGGTAGAAGATCACTCTTGCAATATTCTCAGGCGGAACGCGATACAATACTTCGCGATCACCTTGATCTCAAAAAAAACAGGCGTGGAAAATTCCTAAGAGACAATCTCTTGACAAAATTTGAATGCAGATACGCAGGTCCAACTGGAAAAAACATAGGTGAGTTTATTGTAGAAAAAGTTGGAAAGAGTGTGTATGAATATTATCATGAAACATATCCGGATATTAATTTAAGTTCCATGGAACCTGCGGTTTTCGTCAAAACAGATACCGCCGTACCGGAATCGAGATTATTTCCCATATTTACTACAAGGGATGAATATGTACGAAGATGCAGTGTGAAGCCGCAAATCAGCCCGTCTGTCAGATATAAGGAAATTCTTAATATAGTCAGCAGACTTAAAACAATATATTTTGCAAATCAACAGCTGGAAATTGGATTAGCACCCCTGACGGTCGGTGAGGAGAGAATTGAACTGCCTAATCTGATATTCGGAGGCGACAATATCGTTCGACCGGTGGGAAATAGAAAAGACCGGTACGAGATCACCAAGATAGATGCCCTTAAGAGGTACGGTCCTTTCAAAAATCCCGCATTCCCTCCATTGGTTTTGCTGTATCCAGATTCATTATCACAGGAGTATATAATTCAGTTTGAGGATATCCTTTCAGCTGAAGTCAAGGAATTTACTAACCAAAGCCTGTCTTTCGATATGATAAGAAATTATGAATCCACAGGCAGTAATTCAGTTGCAATAAGATCAATTAAAGCTGTGGTGGAAACTATTTTAAAATATCGTCAAAATGTCATGTTTGTCTGTATAATGTCCAAAAAATTTGACGACACTATTCATAGAACCCTTAAGGAGATTTTTAAAAATAGTGCATCGCAGTTATTCCGTGAGAGCACGGTTAACGATATAATTTTTAATAGAAAACGAGGCGAATTGGAAACCAGTGTTTTAGCTATTTTAACTGAAGCAGGAGTAATTCCTTGGTCACTAAGCGATGGCCTGTTATCGGATATTCACCTCGGCATAGATTTGCTATTCGGTAACTTGGGCTATTCATTCATCTATGGCAATCAGTGCGAGTCAATAGGTATTTGCTTTGGAAAAAATATGGTGAATGGCAGAAACAGGGAGGCGCTTTCAGCAAAGACTGCTAAGAAAATTATAAGAGAATTGCTTGATAAGGCATTTTCTGACGGCACTGAGTTTTCAAGCCTTACAATACATCGTGACGGCAGATGGTGGCCGGGAGAGTCCGAAGGATTAAGGGAAGCAATTTCAGAATTTAACTCTGAAAGAGGGACTTCAATAAAATATGTAGTGGTAGAGATACTCAAAAGTCATTTCCCCGTTAGGATGTTTTTTAAAAATGATGCAATCAGTGAGCGAATTATAAACTCTCCACCAGGAACGTTTTATAAACTTACAGATAGTTCTGCACTAATAATTAATTCTAACCTTCACAGGCAGGGTCAACAGGATGATAAAACAGCAATTCCGCTTTTAATAAATGTCGCCGAAAGTAACGAAAAGATAGACGTAGAAGAGATACTAAAAGATATTTATCATCTGACGGCTCTTAACTGGTCTGCTCCAAGGATAAATTTGAGACTTCCTGTAACAATCGGATGGCTAGACAACTCTCTTAAGAATAAACAAGAAGAAGAAACGTATGCATAAATCATATAACTTAAATACGCAGTTTCTATCTATTAGTATTAGTTTATTAAATAAATATGGGGGAAAAAATGAGTAAATCATCCTTCCTTGCCTCATCACTCGAAGCAGAGTTTAAAGTGCTTGCACCAGTTAATGACGCCATGATAGATCTAAAACTATATAACTTCGGGCGGGCAAGCGATTTGGGTATCGGGATGGATAATATTCGTACATCAAAGAAGGTTCTTTTCAATTTTTTAAATGAAATTCTAAATTGGCTGAATAAAAAAAAAGGAAATGCTGTTTTCTATTTTGTGTTTAGAATTCTACTAACCAGTAGAAGATCTCCTGATGAGTGGAAGAAAACACTTCTAAAACTCATAGAAACCTTACAGTCAGATAGTGAAATCACTGTTCAGGACCTCGAATCGCTGGAGGAATTGTTATCCCAAATAGATGAACAGATATCAAGCAAAGTTGCACAACTCAATACTATGTGATAAGATGACAGAATCTATAGAATTTCTAAAAATTGAAGCTTCTGCAAAATTGAAATGGCTTAATTTTGAAATCAGGAAGCCGCTGCAAAAAGAAACCGGTCATCCTCTAATATTACAAAATCTTTCAAGGATTTCAGATAAAATTGTTGAATTTATTCGTCTTATTGATATAAATTCAACATTGCCAAACAACGATCTCGCAAAGGAAATAATTAGGAAATCAAAGAATTTAGTATCTGATCTAGACAGAGCTGCTGCTTATATATCTGCATTGCAAAGAGAAAGAAATGAGGATAGATTAATCAGAAGCTTAATATTAGATACGATCCAAAAATACGGAATATCAATCGACGACCTTCTGGTAAGTCTCAACTCGCAGTTTTCGTCCACTACCTATGAACCGGCGCCTTTGATTACAGGCTATCCTTGGAGTGCGTTCACACTCACAGACAGCGCTGCATTCTTCCATGAAATCGGACACATCGTGTTCTTTAAGTACAGCGACATTCAATACCTGATGGATGAAGTTGTAGAAGACTTCTTCTTGCAGTATGAAAAGAAAAATTCTGGCACTAACAACAGAAGAAATGAAGAGATCAAGAAAATAACTAAGAATGGCAAAACATACTGGGATGAATACAGATTAAACGAACTGTTCGCAGATATTTACGCTTCTTACATTTCCGGCCCGATTTTTTACGAAAATGTCATTAATATGGTGCTTAAAGATGAAAATTCTCAGTTCGATCTTAAAGACATCGATCCGCACCCTCCTTCAGGAGTTAGAGCACAGGTTTGTAATATGGTATCTTCTGATCATTGGCGTGGGAACAGGGAATTCATCTTGTTAAATGACATTTTTAAAGAATTTCAATCCAATATTAGAATACCATATGAAACGCGGGTAATTTGTTCGCCCGATCTCATGAGTGAACTGGTCAAAACCACTACCAAATTCATTGCTAATAAGGTTTCTGGGACAATCAGGTTTGAACCAGCCCAATTGGAGGGGGGAGAGTCGAGTGGCAAAATTTCTTACTTCATAAGGATTCTTTACAAAGGGCTTGATATAAAACTTCGGGATAGCAAGAGTTATATCTCTTGGGAGAAAAAAGCCATAAAGGACATGATCCGCTTTGTCAATAATTCATGAATATAGTAATAGACAAGATAATTAATCATCCTATGTATTTGGAACTGTCTTCACTTATTTGGAAGGAGTGCCAATGCTACCTTTAAAAAATGAAATGGAAACTATTCTGGATTATAATGGAAATACTCTTGTAGTCGCAAACCCGGGAACAGGTAAGACGTTGCTGCTTGCATACAAATACTTAAAGTTAATAGCGAACGGAACAAAACCTGAAGAAATTCTCTGTCTAACTTTTACAGAAAAAGCGAGAAAGGAGATGGAGGACAGGATTCTGAATGTCTTAACAGATGCAGGTATAAGAGTTGACATCTCAAAGTTGATGATCAAAACATTTCATTCCTATGCCCTCGACGCAATTCTAGAAAATAACTTGATACCGTCAAATTTCATGCGCTATCATATATTCAGATACTTCAAAGACAATAAAATACTTACCTACGACAATGACTATTTAATCGAGACCATAGTGCCAAAGATGCAGACACTGATCCTTTACCTGAAAAGTTTCGGGGTGCTTCCCAACTCAATCGACATGAATGAATTGGTAAGAAATCTTGGAGATTATAAAGGAGTAACAAAAGAAGAACTCGAGAAATTTGCATTGGACTTCGTAAGTATATTTAATCACTATGAATCTAAAAAGAATGAGAAGGGCATAGACTATGCGGACATGCTCATAAAATTCCTGGAGTTAAAGAATAAGGTTAAACATAAGTACGTTCTGATTGACGAATTGCAGGACATCAATATGCTGGAGGCTGAGATTGCACTGCAATCCGGTCAGAATTTCTTTGCAGTAGGTGATAAAAAACAGGCTATTTTCGGTTTTCAGGGTGGTTCCATAAACAATTTTAACAAATTTATAAATGGTAATCCTCCATTTGTTCTATCAGAGAACTTCCGGAGTACGGATGAAATTCTGCGATATTCCAAGGATTATTTCATCAAGAATACCAAAGATCCCCAGCATGAATCGGACCTTGCAGCTTTCAAAAGCGCTAATGGTGTCACTGGGGTAAGACCTTCGGTATATGAGATTCCCTCGGACAGCAGACTGGCAGCCTTGTGTGAGTTGGTTCTAAGATTGAGACAGGATGGAAAGAAGATTGCGATAATAGCTAGAACTAATCTTCAGATCTCGCGGGTTGCTAAGGAGCTCAGGAAGAGAAAGATAGAATTCTCATCCACATATTTCTCTGAATCTTCACAAGCACGCGATCATGTAATGAATTTCATTAGGGGGTTCTTAAGCAATGATCCGAAGGACATAAGAAACTCTCTATTCAGCCCGTTTGCCCCAGTTCCGCTACAAGATCTTATGGAACTGACCAAGATAGAAAATTCAGAACTAACCCTCGACTTGATCTATGATATGTTTCCAGTTTACTATGAACTAAGAAATGCGATTAGGAACGTCGAGGATATAAACGAACTATTCAAAACTAAAATGCTGCCGTTAGCAGTAACGTACGGAAAGGAATACCTCTTGTCTGTGCTGAACCTGCAAGAGGCTTTCAATCAGGCGCTGATTTTTCTGGACGACAAAAGATATGATGACATTTTAACATATATGAAAATATCTGAACCGATGACCGATGATTCCGATAATGAAGGCGACATTGTTCTTACTTCTGTTCATAAAGCCAAGGGAAGGGAATTTGATTACGTTATTTTTCTTCCTCAGACAAACCGTGATTTGTCGAATTTTCAGGATTATACAGCTAAAACAATTTTGAAAACAAGAGGAATAATGGCTGATGAGGAAATAGATGAAGAGGCTTTTAGAATTAATTTTGTCGCCTTCACGAGAGCAAAAGAACAGCTACATATTTTTCCGGATAAAATATCAGAATTCGTGAATGAGCATTCAGACAGGAAATCAATACTTGTTAGTGAACTAGATACTTTGGATTCGATGGAAAGATACAGGCGCGCTTTCAATCTTTTCCTGAATGGTGATTTTGCCGGTTCATTGAAACTCCTCGATGAAAGAGAAGCCTGGGTTGAAGACTTTATTAAACAGCACTTCACTTTACTTGATCACTTGTCATTCAGTGCATTAAGCAGCAGTGCAGACAAGTATCTTGAGCAAAGAATTTTAAAGATAACTGAATATTCTGCAGCGGCGGAACTAGGCACCAGAGTACATGAAACGGCTCGGTCAATATTCAACAACGAGAAATATGAAATGCTAACCGAAGTTATTCCTTATGCCAAAAACATTGAAAAAGTGTTGAGTGAGATTGAAAAAATCTACCAGGATAGAATTTCTGCAGAGTATAAAATTTCAGTTCCGCTAGATAGATTAACAGGAATAGGACAAGGAATGCTGTTCAACGGTTCGATTGACGCTATCTTTAGAAACAACTCAAACAATGAGTATTTGATAGTTGATTGGAAAACTGATAAGAAAAGTGATCGTGCAAGCGAACACAGACAACAACTGGAAACCTACCGGCGAGCTTTCGCAATTTCTGAAAACATTCCGCTGGAAAAAATCAGAGTTGCTATAGCATTTATCGGATTACAGTCTACGGTGAACCTCGGCAATATCGATTTCAAATTAGATGATGCACAACCGAGTAAATCCGCATTTGAAACCGTGAAAACAAAAATAAGCAGGATAATAGAATGGAAAAATAACCCCTCATCTTTTCTCGATGAACTTGCGCCGCAAGATGAACACTCCATCGTAGGTGCAATTAAACAGCAGTATGTTGCCGAAAGGAGTTATAGTGCAAGCAAAACAATTTAAGGGCAAAGATTTTTGGAGTGTAGATAGAATGAAGAAAGAAGAGACAAAATCCGAATGTAAGGGAGAAACTGGAACCTCTTTAATGGGCTTTGCACATTTAGTCAATCTTGGACTCAAAAGATGAAAGTTGAACCCAAAACAGGAAAGTGATCGATAGTAATTTTAATGTAAATGCATTTAGAGACATATGCTTTATGACGGTAACATAACATGCCCTTTCTGTAATCACAAAGGTAAGGATTATAAACTTGTGAAAGAATGGACTCATGGACTCCACCTTGTTAATAGTGTAGTCTGCCCTTCATGTGGTAACCAGTTTAGATTTTATTGGGGCGAACGGAAAGATGGAACACATTTTGAATACACAATACCATCATCCTCAAAAGGTGAATAGTTGCCACTATCTAATAAAGACCTTGAAACATTGGAAAAAGATTACTTCGATCAACTGTATTTTTACTTGAAGTCAAACGAGCAAAGAATGATGAACGGATTAAACTCAAAAGATTCGATCCGCAGTGATTGGATTTCCAAATATGAGGAGGGTGCCCAGCAAAGAAAAAACTCTGACATAGCACGGGGTGCGGAACGCATATTTTATTGGCTTTTGACGACTATATGGGTACCAAATTCGTCGCCAATAGGCTCAGATCTTTTTTTCGAAACCTATAATGCATTTGTTCATATTGACACAAAAACGGCAAATGTTCTCAACAAATCAGACTACAAAGGAAAGGTGGCACTAAGTGCTAATCAGACGAGCTACGAGGCGGGCCACACGCATACAGGAACCCAAACATCTGTCCATGCCAGCCTCCCACAATATTATAACCTAGGTAGTGAGACTGAAAAACCATGTCTTACCTATATTATTCAAATCATTCATGACATATCAAGCATGGAAATTATAGCTGTTTTATTGATAAGCATTCCAAATGGTCAACTTTACGATGTTTATGGAGATAAAATCGTGGGAGCGGGTAAAGGCAAGGACGTATCCCTGCGTTATGAGTACAAGGAGATACCTTTTTTCAAAATACTGGGTGATAATTACTACAGGGTAAAATTTCTCTATCACAGGGCTGGTAGCATTTCAAAGGAGGATATCACCTCAAGTACTTACATAACTTAAATCAATTTTTGAACATCCGACTTAAACCTTTTTTCCATAATATCTACATATTCTTTGTTAATTTCGATCATTATCGACTTTCTTCCCAATTCCATGGCCACTTTCCCGGTCGTCCCACTCCCCGCAAAAGGATCCATTACAATTCCCATCGGAGGGCAGGCAGACCTAACAATTCTTTCAACTAACGCTTCTGGAAAAATAGCAAAATGAGCCTCCGAAATCTTATCTGTATTTATTGCCCACATATCTCCAGGATTTTTCCCTAGGGGATGTTTCATGACCGCCTGCAAGACATAATGCACTTTTGTTAATTTCTCATCATATCTGTCGTCGAAATTCAATATCTTTTTAAGTTTTAACCAATCTTCTGGACTAGGCACGGTCCTCCCCCCTCTATCTGTTCTGAACCAATGTCCTGCAGTGTGTTTGTACTCTAACATTTTGTCAATTTTACTCGGTGTAAGATGAGCTTTTTTTCTATAATCACGAAGGTAGTTTATTATCTCAAGCTCATCATGAGATGTTGGCTTGAAAACCCTTTGCTTTGAATACGTGTATCCAAACAGCGATGCTCTGGCCCCGGGGGAAGCTCCTCTATTAATTTCTTCACCCTTGAACTTTCCTTCATACTTTTTATTATATCGCTCCAGCATCGGCAACAATTTTTCGTACTCTTTTTCTGACACAATTCTTGGAAGTTCGTCTGGTATATCTGGTTCATCCGTTTTGTGTTTCTCCCTCACCTCGTCCAAATCAAAGTAATATTCTGGTGTAAGATAATTTCCAGTATCTTTCACCAAAAAGAATACTGGTTCCCAAGTGTTTGTGAACCGGTCTGTGAAACCAGAAGGCATGTGGTCCGGTTTATACCATACAATAAAGTTTCTCAATACCCAACCTGTTTCCTGTAGTCTTATTACAAGCCTAGAAGGGATCATAAGGAGTTGTTTTTTCTTACTATTGTACTTATCACCAATGTTGAGAAAATATGAACCACTTTCCTTGAGCACGAAATTGATTTTTTTCGAGATACGAACCAATTTATTGACATACTTAGCATAGGTTTCTTCCCTGCCTATCTGTTTAGCTACTTTGTAATCTCTCATTTGCCAATATGGAGGGGATGTTACTACAAGATCGATGCTTTCTCTTGGGATGTAAGAAATAATTTTTGAAACATCTCCATTAAGAATCAGAGGTGTGGAATCTGTATTATTGGGATTAAGGTAATCGTCGATCCGATTTCTTATAGACTGCTGTTTATTGACCATTTTCAACCTCTTTATTAATTCTTGAATTAGCGGCCCTTATGATAATGACCTTTATGATGCCCTCGTTCAAAGATTCTATCTCCCAATGCAATCCATCCCCTCGTACCAAGTGCAATGATTTGACAACAAATGAAGGTATCGTAACCCTAAGCGAATCGCTGCTGGTCTTGGCATTGACTAATTTTGTTGTTTCACCTTTTGTTCTTGACATTCTACCTATATATTGATAACTTGCTTATAAATATACCTATTCACATGCCGATAATCGATAGCGCTAGATCTGGAAGACTTAAGAAATAGGGTGAGAATTGGATAGTGTCATCACAGAGTGGACTTGGGAATTATGTAGGTAGTTCCGCAACAAAAGAACTAATTTGTACATGCCCTGATTTTGAGAACAGGCACGTAAGATACAGCATATCATTCTTATTAACGGAGATAGCGATTTTGTTCCCGCGGTGCAGTCTTTAAAGGAGGGGGAGTCTTGGTTCACCTCAGACATGCGGAAACTTACAGCAAGGGACTCTCTCAAACCCGTGATTCCAGTGGACTACTTTTTTCATGAGCGTTAATAGAGTTTGATGGAAAGCGCGGGTATCGCCGCTGATCACCAACCTGACGAGTTCCTGAAGGCATCCTTTCATTTTTCATGAAATTTCTCTCATGATCTAGATCCTGATCTTTTCTTTATACAAAATTCGGGATACTATCAATTACAAAGGGAACATCAAGAATGCAGACTCGCTTTCAATAATATTTGATAAAGCGAAGTACACATTAAGCAGGAATCTGCAGTCAATCTAGTGGAATATTTCCTTTACAAGCCGGAAATAAATCTTAGAAAGAGCCTCGACCTCGCTACGGACCCTGTTCCTGATGCCTTCAAAATCATTTTCATCCGCCATTTCCCAAACACCTTTTCCTGTTGTCTTAAGACCTCCCTCTATTTTAAACCTGTTCACGATGGAGTTTGTAGTAACAGGCTATAAGAGGTTTGGACGATTTTTATTAAAGTATGGGATAGCTACTTCGGAAAGA
>JAJYDZ010000029.1 GCA_021790415.1 Thermoplasmata archaeon
TAATATAAACGGACCCCCCATCTTTTTTTCAGGTTTTGGTTTTATAGGGCTAGTGTTTTTCATTCCAGCTCTTATTGTCCTATTAAGGGTAAGGGAAATGCAAGATGCTGTTAATAACGGAGATATTGAGAAATTAAAATCTCTAAATTCTCTTGCAATAGCAATAATAGCACTTATTCTGACAGGAATCATTCCGGGAATTATGTTATTGATAGCATACAGTGAAATCAACCAGTTTAATACAGAAACGAGTCAAGTTGATCCTATGGAGAGAATCAATGGCCTTAAGAAAATGCTAGATGAGGGTATAATCGGACCCCAAGAATTTGAGTCCAAAAAAGCAACCATACTTAAGACTGCAAACCCGGTGGATAGTAAGATAGAGGATATGAGGAAACTTAAAGAAATGAGAGATCAGGGTCTTCTGACAGCAGATGAATATGAAAAAATGAAGAAACAACTTCTATCCAAATATTAATTAGCTTTCTTAATTTCATAAAATAAGAATAATATTAATAGATCAACGCAATCCATAAGGTATAGGTTAGAATAGTTTAAGAAAGTTTTATAAGAATTAGATCTAATTACCTCCGATTTAAAATGAACGATAAAAGTAAACCGATCTATTCGAACTTAGGAATTGCAGAAATCTTCCTCTGGATTTCCATCATTCTCTCGGCATTTTTTGCAATATTCTTTTCCATAATGCTTACATTGTCATATTATGGTATACGCTCAAGGTTTGAAACAGAAGCAGTACTCATTCTTGGCATAATTGGATTCTTCTTCGTTGGGGCAACCATAGAGACACTTGTCATCGTTAGAAAAATGAGGGAAGCAATAATGAACAATGATATCGTTACCCTTAAAGCCCTCAATTCAAAGTCAATATCCATCATAGCACTTTTTCTGGGAGGAATAATACCTGGAATCATTCTTCTTTATTTGCACAAAAGGATCAATGCACTTGAAGAAACTGATTCCAGGATCGATTCAGTGGAGAAGATTGAGGGCCTTTTACAAATGTATAAAGAAGAGTTAATCTCAAAGGATGAATTTCTCGAAAGAAAAAATGCCATTCTTGGAAACATCGATCCGGTTCAGCTCAATATTGCTAACTTGAGGCAAATTAAGGAACTTTTTGGTAAAGGCGAAATAAGTCAGGATGAGTACGACGAGCTAAGGAAGAAGGTGCTTTCAAAATATTAAGGTATTTTAAAAGTTACTGGTCTCCCATCAATATCATTTTGTTTTGTTGTTAGTGTTCAAGCAGAGGAATAGTCATGGCTCATACGAAGAAGTGAAAAATAGAGATATCCAGCACCATGATCGCATAACGAAACTAAAGGAACGAGGCAGGATTCTCCGAAACATGTTCCTATTATACTTCTCTTTTATATTCTTCTATTATGAATGTTAAAGTAAACTCCAGCGAGACTGGAATTATGAAGGTATCCATCGGAGAACCTTTTGAATACCTTAAGACAAATTTTGTTGGCGGCCTTGAGAATGAAATTAAATCATTGAGTGAATTTGGCATTGAAGTTGAAATACGTGAAGTTCAGACTGAAATATCAATTCCGCTGGATCCATTAGATCACATATTGGGATTGGGAGAAAAAGCGTTTCCAGTAGAAAGAAAGAGAACAAAAAGTGTCTTATGGAATAGCGACGCATATGCGTATTCTATGTATTCGGATCCACTATATTGCTCAATACCTTTTTTCATAAAAATATCCAATAATGGCGATTATGGTATTTTTATAAATTATCCCGGTAAGCTCATATTTGATTGTGGTATTTCAAGCTACAATAAAATAAGGATTCAAAGTTCATCTTTAGCATTGGCTTTTTATATCATAGGAGGGAAGACCCCCGAAGAGATTGTGGAAAAATATTCAAGCCTAACAGGTAAACCATTTCTTATACCTAAATGGGCGCTGGAACACCAAATATCACGCTATTCATATTACCCGGACAATACCATCATTTCAATGCTGGAAAGATACCGAGATGAATTAGGTGTTAATTCTGTAGGTTCTATTTATCTTGATATTGACTATATGGATCATTATAAACTGTTTACAATAGATGAAAAGAAATTCCCGGATATTAAGGCTTTTTTGAAAAGGGTTCAAGGAATGGGGGTGAAGGTAATTCCTATCATTGATCCGGGAATAAAGGCTGAACAGGGATATGATCAATTTCAGACTGGAATAGGAAGCTATGTGGAAACTGTGAAGAAGGAAATCTATACCGGTAGCGTATGGCCGGGAAAGTGCGCATTCCCTGACTTTTTTAGTGAAAAGGGAAAATCATTCTGGAAGAAAGAAGTGGAGAAGTTCATGGAAAACGGCTTCGATGGAATATGGCTCGATATGAACGAACCTGCTGTTCAGGATGAAAAAACAGGTACATTTCCTGAAGATCTCATACATTCTGTGAATGGTAAAGAAATGAAACACAGTGAACTTCACAATGCCTATGCGCTTGCAGAAGCTGAGGCAACATCCTCTGCTCTTGGAAAAAACAAATTCATATTAAGTAGGGCAGGCTATTCAGGAATACAAAAATACGCCGCAATATGGACTGGTGACGGCACATCATCATCTGAAAACATGGCACTTCAGATCCCAATACTCACAGGATTGAGCATATCAGGTGTTCCATATGTGGGATGTGACCTTGGAGGTTTCCTAGGATATACAACTCCAGAAATGCTGCTTAGATTCTACCAAATGGCACTTCTCTTTCCAATATACAGGAATCATAAATCGAATACTGGAAATGATCAGGAACTGTATATTTTTCCAGACCACATAAAAGAAAAATTTAGACAAATTCTTGCCTTGCGCCATGCACTTGTTCCATTTCTGCACTGGAAAAGCGTCAAAGCAGTGGAAAGAGGAACGCCAATTATCAGGCCACTTGCATTTAATTATCCTGAAATCGAGTCGCTGTTTACCATAAATGATGAATATATGGCTGGAAAAGAGCTTCTTCTTGCTCCAATTGTAAATGGTAACAATGAAGAACGTTATATCACACTTCCACCCGGGAAATGGTACTCATTTGAACATGCGAAAGTCTACGAAGGGAGTTCAACATTCAATTATACTGGGGAATTGCCCCTTTTTCAGAATAAGGACACCTGTATAATTGCCGGAGAAAGGTTGTACATTTTTGGTGAAGTAAATGAAAGGGTATTTTTCAAAGGAAAGTGGATTAATGTTACCATGGATAATGATTCGGTTTACATTGATGGAAATAAAGCACAGGAAAACGAATATGTAATAATAAACAGGGGTCAAGATGTTTATTTAAAAGACCTGACTCAATAGAACTGCAATGCAACTGCAAGTATTGTGATTACTACCATGAGGAGAAGCGTGATATAAGAAAATAGATGTGAGGTCTTTCTTAATTTTCTCAACCCTTCCATATTGCCCTCCTGTGCCATTTTCATTATTCTTTTTCCATGGTACATATTGTTGGCATACATCAGAAGAACCATGGCTACCACCACAATTCCCTTTACGAAAAGTATCTGGCCACCCTCTGTGTAAAGGAGCGCGTTTATGAAATTTGGGCCAAGGTACCATGTTGCATTGTATAAGCCGGTCAATATCAAAATTATGATTGATGCATTGGTGAAAACTGCAAATCTCTTTCCGATTCTTCCCACGATCCGAGTACGCAGCTTTTCATCATCTGTTATTTTGAAGGATTCCGGATAAACTACCAACCATATGAAAAATGATCCTCCTATGAAAAAGATTGCAGTGAAAATATGTATCCACAGAATGATCAGATCAATTAATGTATTTGACATTCAATCAGTCCCCATTCTGCTTATCGACACTTCTCTCCCCTTTCATTTGCTCTATGAGTTCAAGAACATCAGTTTTAAAGTGTTGAAGTCTTTCCTGCCTGTTCTTCTTGGTAAGTATGAACGCTGATTTTACTATTTCCACTATAACCTCTGATACCTGATCTATTGCCTCGTTTAATATTCTTGAATCTTCCAGATCCGCAAGAATTTCCGGGAAAATGATATCCCTGTTCATAGAGGTAGCCAGCATCTTATTCCTGATGTTTTCTCTGAACTCTCTGAGGTTTTTCACATAGCTTTTTCCCTTGTCAGTAAGGAAGTAAACCTTTGATTTGCCTTCCTTTTCATGGCGAACCAAATCTTCTGCTTCCAGTGCTTTCAAAAGAGGTCTTATTGTTCCACCGGAAACGGAAGTTCCATCCCACTTGATCCTTCTGGATAGCTCATAGCCATTCATTGGTTTAAGTGAAAGGATGAAAAGTGTGCTATCAAAATATTCGCCATAACTCATATATCGATTTCGATAATAGTTTAAGAACATATAAACCATGGTTTTTTCCCCGCGATATATAAAAACAAAAAAAACAGGAACTGTAAAAGCAATCTGTTCAAGCGCATAATGTTGAAGCAAGGAACTAAAAAAATAGATAAACGAAGAAGGATAAATGGAATATTATCGTGATTATTTGTTCAATTACGCGAATTCAAGCAATTTTTCAAGCGTGTTAACAACATATGAATTTTCCGGTAGTGGGTTCACAAGATATGATAATTCCGAGGACCACTTCATTAAGTTCAAAGCTTCTCTGATCTTTTCTCTAAAACGATTCGTATTGAATTGTGCAAAGCCGCATCAAAAGCTTCCTTCACATAAGAAAACGCTGGTTTATTCAGGTAAAGTGAGTCAAGAATTCCCTTTTCTATTGAGGCAATGTAAAAGTTTTGAATTTTCTCAAATCCAAAAAATCTTTAACTGTCAACTGTTCTGAATTCTATTCCGTTGTCTCCAAGATTAATCTCCCTGTGTCTCTTCAAGGATATAACACTGTATGTGTTTATGATCTGCTCAATGACAGAATAATATTAAAATGCTGCAAACAGGCTAATATATGATGGAATGTAAACGCCCATTCAAATTTACCCATTTTCGGCCATTGAAAAGTATCCAGAAAAGGCAATTGAATATTTACCACTCCATACATTTTCATGCTGGAGATTGTAAATGCGCTAAAAGCGGAGGATTGGCATATGATTAAATCAATGAAAGAACAGGGAATGAGCATAAGTGAGATAGCAAGGAGAACTGGTGCAAGCAGGAAAACTGTTAGGAAATACATCGCAATGGAAAAACCTGCGAAATACAGCAGAGGGGGGAGACAGTCCGTCATTGCCCCTTACACCGATTATGTAAGGAGTAGGATTGACAAATATAACCTCTCTGCTGTCAGGATATATGAAGAGATCAGGGAAAAAGGTTATCCTGGGTCATACACAACTGTCAAGAGGCTATGCAGGGAACTGCGCAAGGACCGCAGGATACAGGCTGTATACAGGTATGAGACTGAACCTGGAAAACAGTCCCAGGTCGATTTCGGTGAATTCGGTCACATTGAAATTGATGGAAAGCAAAGAAAACTCTACGCCTTCTCCATGATACTTGGATATTCCAGGATGAGGTATGTGAAATTCACCACTGACATCTCAACAGAGAATGTCATTAAGATACACCTCAATGCATTTTCATTCTATGGTGGATTCACTGACACGATACTATACGACAACATGAAGCAGATCGTCATAGACCGGAAGATAAAGGCATCTGAATCGACATTCAACCAGAAGTTCCTAGATTTTGCAGAGTACTATGGCATAGTCATAAGGTTATGCTATCCCTACAGGCCTGAAACAAAGGGGAAGATTTAGAATACAATCAAATATCTGAGGTACAATTTCTTCAATGGAAGGACTTTCACCGATCTCAATGATGTAAACATACAGTGCGCAGGGTGGCTGAATAAGGTAAACTCACAGGTACATGGAACAACACATGAAATACCCTTGGAAAGGCTGAAGAAAGAATCACTCAATCCGGTATCTGCAGTACCGGCATACATGACAAGGAAGGAGGAGATCCGCAAGGTCTCAAGGGATTGTTATATATCATACAAGGGAAACAGGTATTCCGTCCCTTGGAAATATTCGGGAAGAGAATGCAGAATAGTTGAGGAATCTTCCATTCTAAAGATAGAGATCGATTCCAGTATTGTTGCCGAACATGGAATTCTCACAGGAACAGGAAGGACGTCAAGGAAGAAGGAACATTTTGAAGGATTGCTTAAGGCCATAAGGGAAGAGAATTCCGCCATATATGAGCAGAAAGTGGAAGAGAGGAACCTGAAGACATATGACGGGGTGATCTGATGGATTCATATGAAAGAGTTCATGAGTATCTTTCAAAACTTGGTCTCACAAGAATGGAAAGCATCATTGATTCATACCTTGAAGCATCCCATGACAGAGCGGTAATGGACATACTGGATCACCTTCTTTCAGAAGAGCTGAAACATAAGGTCTCAAAGAAGACAGAGAACATGCTTAACTGGTCCGGTTTTCCCTTCAGGAAGACGCTGGATGATTTCGATTTCTCATTTCAACCATCCATTGACAGATCTGTCATTGATGAACTCATGACCATGAGATATTTACACAACACCGAGAATGTTGTTTTTCTTGGTCCGCCGGGTGTGGGGAAGACACATCTGTCAGTAGCACTGGGAATGAGGGCAATCATGTCGGATATCCCGGTTTATTATACATCTGCAATGAAACTTATCCAGACACTTAAGAGAGACTATGATCTCAAGAGGCTGGAATACAGGATAAAGACATATTCAAGGTTCAGGCTCATGATAGTGGACGAGATCGGTTACCTTCCCCTGACCAGAAAGGAATCGAACCTGTTCTTCCAGTTTGTTTCATCAAGATATGAGAAGCGTTCCACCATATACACATCCAACAAGTCATTCTCAGAGTGGGGTGAGATATTAGGGGATCAGGTCATTGCGGCAACTGTCCTTGACAGGATACTGCACCACTGTGTGGTGGTGAATATAAGGGGAGAATCCTATAGGCTGAAGGACAGAAGAAAGAGTTCTTTACCAACAATGAAAAAGGAGTGATAAAATGAAGACAAGTATAAATACAACTGGGGAATTTTACTTGGCCGATTTTGGGTATTTTTCAATGAGCGTTTACATGGAAAAACAACTTGATAAGCAATTTCATAGAGGTTAACCACCTTTGATGAATCGATAAAATAAAGTCCACGTTCAATTCTCTTTACTTTCCTGTTTGAAGATAATATCTTTGAAACATATTCTTTTGGTTTTTTCATCAGGATGACTGTATCGTTTATGGTGAATACATTCTTGCCATGCAACTGTAACTCTTCAAGTATATCCTGAACTTTATTATATACTGTTAATGGCAATCGTTAGATCCATTGATAAAGTTAGTATAACATAATACCCACAAATCTGGTGCTACTGTTACAAATGACTGAAACTTAATATGACATAAGCTAATTTTCCGTTGAAACTTAAAAATATTGAATGGGATGAATATATTTAAAGGAAATCAAGTATGGAGATCACGTTTGGGAGGAGAAGAAGGCGTTGTATCTGAACATGAGAACGGGAACTGTGAAAAAAATTGCAGAAAATAGGCTGTGGAAAGATTTTTAAAAAAGACAGCAATCTTCTAGTCATGAAATATTTTAGAGTTCAGAATTATAATTGGTATACCTTCAACATGAATAAAATATGAAAGGTTCTAAGCTATACAAATACAAAATTATTTAGAGGAAAACTCTACCTTTCCTGCTATTGAAATTATTTTATCTATTACTGGTCTTCTCTCCCTTGAATAGCGTAATCCTATATTTCTATTGTCACCAAGTGAAATAGTAGCATAATTGATGAAGTATTTAAATAATATCTTCGTAAATAAAAGCGTAAAACTTATTGTATAAATTGCTAAAAGTGGGAGAAAGTACGTGGCTATGTAAATCTGCTTCAAAGATTCAAACATAAGAGTGGAAAGCAAAATATATACAAATATCAGAAAAATAAGGTATGTGTTACCTCTATATTTATTTAGTTCTTTTAGAGTAACTTTTATGTTATCTGCTACGTAAGCTTTACCTTGGATAATAACCTTATTTTCTGATATTTCGACTTCCATTTTTTCCACCTTATGCTGCACCCAATGCCCCTAAATAGGCAGCCCCTAAACCCGCTAACGTACTAAGCACTGCGGCACCCAGAGTTATTGACACCCCTGCTTCGGCAGCAGCGTCACTAGCAGCAACCAATGCACTAGCGCCAGTGTAAAGACCAACCAAAAACCCTGCAACCCAAGCAACTGCTGTTGAACCTACCAAAGCTTGGTGACCAACAGATGCATTGACAAGATCAGCGATTCCTGTGATTATCCAGCCCATTCCTGTTGCATACATTGCGTTAATCATGGACTGTATAGCATTTCCGTGAGATGGACTCCAGAAAGCGTAGTAGTAATAGACATATGCTGATGATGAGCTAATCGAAGAACCAGATTCGAAATAGCTCGTGGCGGTTCCAACCTCGTTCAGCATCAAAGAACCTCCAAATGCCGCATAAAATCCAAAAAATAGCATTGTTACCAGCAACACACCAATAATCATGCCTATTCGCTTTCGGTTCATTTTCTTGCGTTTGACATCTACTGATCCATCAGTTCCTTGTGAAATAAGGTAAACGCAATTATCTTCTTGCCTTTTATTTAAGATATTGCTAATACCATATTTCTCCATACCTATGACAAAACTTGTCTCTGTCATATTACTCTTTAGTTTATTATAATATATAATACTTTCATTTTGCATAACAGTCAAATCATGGCTGATACAACCATTCTGCATTACGTTTTATTGGAAATGAGAAACGAATAAAGATCAGTTGAAAAATAATTCTCATGTGGGGCTTATAGGAAAAGTCTTTTATGTATTCAAAAATTAAGAAGCCATCTGGTGAACTTTCATTTGGTATCTCAAGAAAAGAAATTGATACTATATTATGAACCTTCCGATTATTTTTCGAGGTTTCTATCCTATATTGTGGATTTGTTTTTCATAATGTCAATAGTCACATTGGTTGAAGTATATTTTTTTAACGAACCTCCCATTATCTATCAATTTCCATATTATTATTTGTACACGCATAATTCTATACAAAGACTATTGCTAAACAACAATGGTCTAGATTTTCTTCTCCTTTTTCTTTTGATTAATTTTTTTTATTATCTTTTTACTTATTTCTTAGGTTACACCATTGGTGGAATTCTTCTAAACATGAGGGTAAAATACTTCGAAAAAACTAAAGTCAGTATGGTGAAATTAAATTCGAAGTTAAGTCCTTTAGAGAAGTTAGAGAAAGCAATGGTTAAATCCATTTCAATGACAATACCATTTATGCCCATAATCGATAACATTCTATCGAAAAATGGAGTAAAATATACAGATAGACTCATCCAATCCATAACAGTGATCCCTGTATATATGAAACCAATGAATGGCTTAAGTGGTTTGGGTAAAAATAAGATGGTTGCAAAAGTCAAAAGTAGACTTATCACTTATAACGAATTTATAGAATATCATAAAATTGACACTAAAAAGGATAGGAGTAACATAAAGAATAGAATCGCCAGAATGAATACAAATGAAAAAATATCTATGGACCCCGCACACTCTAGAAGAGTTTATGACATACTTAAAATGAAGATATTTTATCTTACTGGATTTCCTAAAATTAATTTAAACAATGAAACCCCAGAACAAAATGGCATATACAAAGTTATTAGGAGGCAATATTTTTCAATCTTCTATATAGGTCTGCTTACCTATTTTATTCCATTTATAACAGCAATATTGGTTGGGATACACACAACAAACGTTTCAACATTCCCCACACCTTTGCCCTTGGCGACAAACAAGTATTCTCCAGCCAATGGGTATGCTGGTCTTCAGCAAAGTTTGTTTAATAACAACATTGAAATTGACCTAAAATTTTTTATTTTAGGTGGAATCTCAATGTTTTTCCTTTCGTACCTCGGTATATATTCATCAGTTTATATACCAAATCTCATCATAGCAAGCTCCTTACATTCACAATATTGGTATTATTTGATTTTCGCTGTTGTTCCTCAAGCAATCCCAGAAGCGCTCGGTTACGTCTTTGGAATCAGTGCAGGCCTTTATTTATCTAAAATTCTCGTAGATTCTTTTATTTCATATGTAAGAGGTGTTGAATCAGGTACTTTCTTGGGATTAATTTATGAAAATCTAGAACAGTTTTTTATATATTTTGCAATATCATTTTTTCTAATTCTTTTCGCTTCTTATATTGAAGCATATGTCACATCATATCTTCTCAATCATTTATATTTCGTAAGGTCTTAGAAGGCAGTGTAGGAGGCCACTCTTAGTTTCCACTATGACTTTGGAATCTCCCAACCTTTTTGATGCGATTACAGTTTCTCTAGTTTCAAAGAACAAATCGTCCCCTCTCTTCAGGGTCACATCATTTCTCGCAAAGCCACTGTTCGGTATAATTCTTTCATAGTAGTGAATAATAAAATACATTTTTTAATGTTAACATATATCACGGAATATATATATGGTTTAGTTCAGACCTTGATGAAAAGAATAAAAGAATATTTGAATAGAGAATCGATCCGCGGAAAGATGGGTTCGATCATGGAATCTACAAAAGC
>JAJYDZ010000030.1 GCA_021790415.1 Thermoplasmata archaeon
ATATACCATCCCTGGTTGGTCGCTTCTTGCATAACTTCATTTTTGGAATTAACCTCTTCAGGAGAATAATTAGAAGTGTCGTTAAATACAATACCAATAACTTCTACCTTTTTTTGGTATTGAGAGTAAAAATCTCGGACAGATCTTGCAAGTAATGGTAAACCTATCATCGATAAAAATTCTGGCTTTACAGGTACCAGAATGTAGTCACTAGATAGATAGGCCGACGTGGTGAGGAGAGACTCTGTAGGTGGACAATCTATAATTATTATATCGTATTCTGACTTAACATTAGTGAGAAAGTCCGATAATAAATATTCCTTTTGTGCCGGGTTTTTGAGAGTGTAAGCTAACTCCAGTCTGGATGGAATTAAATCAATCCGTCCTGCCTGATTGAAATCTTTGACCTTTTTTATGACTTGGTTAGGAACAACTTTAGTAATACCCTTGCCTGGGACTTTGGTGTTCTGTTCAAATATATCCCAGATTGTTGGTTTTCCAGGGCCATATATCTCTTTCTCGTACCTGTCGGCCCCTAAGAGATATTGACTCACATTAAACTGCGGATCTAAATCTACCACTAACACCTTCTTACCCCATTTTGGATAAGCGGAATATTGCGAAGCCAAATTTGCTGTAATGGTGGACTTGCCAACTCCTCCTTTCATATTAACTAAAGAAATAACTATTGTCATATCGGTCAAAAAGCATATGCCTTTAAGTCTATTTAAACTCTATTAGGTCCGTCCAGTTTAACGATTAATGGTTCCTAACTCTATATTAAACCAAAGGGATATGAATCTACTAACTGCTAACTAGCCGTCTATGAAACTATCTTTGTGTGGGATTAGTTTTTACCCATGTTACGTTATTTATGATAGATACTTTTTCTTTCTACATTGCCTTTAGTGCAAAACTAAATGGAACTAAGAGCAGGCTACCATTTTGGTATTTACCCCCAATATTGAAAACAATACCCCCTTCTTGTCTCAGAACCCTAACCACCTCATGGAATACATCCAAAAGAGCATCGATGTAGCCTTCAACTTATCTCTCACCTCCTATTTCCCCTCAAGCATACATATGTTGCTGGAAATAGGGAGGGGATTTGATTACCAAATCGATAGAATCCCCTGGTATACCCTGAAGGATACTGATAGCATCACCACAAATTATCTCATCTACGGGGAGCTTCATCATTCTTCTCCTCGTTTTGGGAACCACTTCGTTTCGCAACCGTTATTCTAATTATTCCATCTTTAAATGATTCGATTTCCCAATCAAGTTCATCTCCAACGGAAAGGTGCATGGTCTTTACAATGAAAGAAGGAACCGTTGCACGGAGAGAGTTACTTTCGGTTTTTGCTAAAACTAGTTTCGTGGAATTACCCTTTGTGCGGGCCATATCGATATATATATCGATAACTTGCTTATAAATATACCTATTTACATGTCGATAGTTGATTATGGTCGATAGATAGATAGAATAATCGACATATTTATATAACGATAACATATTAGATGTGTAATTACTGGTTATAACCAGTGAACAAAGGCGGCAGGACCGCCGTCAAGCAACCCTGCCGCCGCCGAGGTGATAAGTTTGGGCAACAAAACACCACAGCAAAGGGAAAACAGAAAAGAGAATAAAAACAATGGGATTGAAAGCTACGAGGAAGTGCAGACATGGCTAAAGACCGTGTCGGGGAATACAAGGAATTGGTATGCTAGAGCACTCAGAAAGTTCTGCGAGTTCAGCGGGAAGAATCCAAGTGAACTAATAAGACAGAGGGACCTAGAACTAAAACAGGTAGAACCCAATGGCAGAACCGGAATTAGAGACTTAATTCTGGATTTTAGGGCATATCTCGAGAAAGAGGAATATTCGGGAAATACAATAAATACCCTTGACGGTGCTGTGAGAGGATTCTTCACGGCAGTTCTCGGCAACGGAGCAATGATCAATGTCAAAAACTACCGGAATGCTCAGGTCAGGAAGAAGAAAGACCTCGTGCCTACCCTCGAAGAACTTAGGAAGATTTTGGACGTCTGCAGCATTGAGGAAAAGTTCAGGATAATATTCTTGGCGCAGACAGGGATGAGAATAAGCGATGCGCTCGCAATGAAGGTAGGCGACGTTCAGAGGGAGCTTGACCTTGGGAAAATACCGCTAGCCATCACCTACTTGCCCGAGAAAGACAGGGAGGCCATAGGCGAAAGGATAACCTTCCTTGCGTCAGACGGCGTCGATATCCTGAAAGCTTATCTGAGATGGAGAAAAGACCTGGGTGAGGAAATAAAAGGAGATTCCCCGCTCTTCGTATCTAGAACAAATCGAGGAAGTTCGACCATTCACTCAGAGAAGATCAACGAGATGATTCATGCGATAGCCAAGAAAGCCGGGCTAAACGGCACTTGGCCATACGGCATTCTGAGAGCGCACTCCTTCAGGAAATTCTTCATAACGCAGATGACAAACCATGGTGTCCAAGACAAGGTGGCAGATTTCTTCGTTGGACACGCTATAGGCGAGGTCGACAGGGTATATTGGTCAAGAAGAGTAGAGGACCTCAGGAAAACCTACGCCGAAAGGCAACAGCACTTGAACCCCCTATCGCTTAAGCAGGAATATGACCTTTCAAAGATTGAGGGTTTGCAGGCAAAGATAATCGAACTAGAGGCAAGAATTGAAGACATCACTGCAAAGAGCACGGTAAGTTTTGAAACAGCTATCATCGAATCAGAGACCGAGCTGGAGGATCTTGCCAAAAAAGGTTACGAATGCCAGGTGATTGCGCCCGGGAAGTGGCTGATGAGGAGGCGGATTATATGAGCAAACTCACTGTGCCATCGCCATCCGGAGGCTGGGAACTGCTCAATCTTACCAATTATGAATGCCTTTGTGCCATATATGCAATCCAGAATTTCATCAGGGCAAACAACAATAGAAGCGAAAAATATGGAGAACCATACGGGCCTGGCTTCTTCACAAACAGGTGCCAGTATTCAGGAATATTCAGGGAGAGCAGGAAAGTGGTAATGAGGCTTATCAGATCCCCATGCATTATATGCGGAGAACCTTTAGGCTACAACTCTGAAGGCGACCATGTAGTTCCAGTTTCCAAGGGCGGAAGAGACAACATATCCAACTTCATCCCATTGTGCAAAAGGCACAATGCCAGCAAAGGAAACAGGGATCTAATGGAGTGGGGCATGCAAAAGCATTTCATAGACAAATTTACGTCCGACGTACTCTGCACTTACGCAAGGGAGACTCTACAGTTTCAGAAGGAAGGCGGGAGATTAAGTAGCCCAGCTCCAGATTTTCTTAAAAACGCCGTAAAGAAATTAGCCGATCTCTATCTTCCAGGAGGAACAAATCAGAGTTATTGGGCAAATTTGATCGAGTCGGTAACGCCCATTGAACTTTGACTGTTGCTATGTTATCAATAGTTGAGGAAGTATCCATTCTGCTGGAGCTAACAAATAATCATCATATTTAGAAAAAAGCCGCATATCCATGCCAATTCTAAAAATTGTTGTAAACTTGTTAATCCTTGACAATATGCCGTTGATATTTTCGTCGGATTCAGAATATCCTACAGCTAAAGATACAAACGTGAAATTATTCTGCTTGGATAAGAATTCAAGATAATTATCTAAAGAACTAAACACCCTGCCTTCCTCACCTGGATAAATCCAATCTGTGTTGATATCGTCGACGTCTCCATTTAATTTCCACAGTGCGTGAACATAAGTATTAGTATTTTGAGGGCAATCGATTTCCTTAGATACTTTTTTGATAGGAGAATTGGAGTTCAACTTCTCATAACTTTGTTCTATTAAGTCGTCCCAATTTAGACAAAATATTTCTTGGATACTCTCCTGTAAGAATTTTTTTGCTATTAGAGTGTGGGAACTACTGTTAACGTTGCGCGCCTTAATTAAATTTCTAAATCGTTGTTTAAATTCATTTTCTAAAGTATGGTCCCTCCTGACTTTCTCAAACGCCTTACACAAATCACAATAATTATCTGTTGTTTGAATTCCAATTGCTCTCAAAACTGTCTGTAGATGTTTAGTCAGCGGTAATCCAGACTCGTAAGATAAACCTGCACCAACAAGTAGTAAGATTTTAAGGTTAGTCCGAAGATAGCCCACAACTTTGTCTTTTAAAGTAAAAATTCGTCCAGATATTCTTCTAGCAAAGTCTTTTGCTAAAATAAGCAGATACACTTCAGGGTCAAGCATTAAAGGATCTGATTCGTCTCTTGTCTTTTCACGAATCACTGTGTCGACAATCAATCGCGAAAGCAAATCAATATCGGTGTAGGTTGGCAGATATTCTTTCAAATACCCCGCAAGATCTTTGGATAATCTGTTTCCCAAGTAAGAATAATCCATTCAACCCACCGTCAAATCTGAAAAAATTTTTTCGTATATTTTTTGAGAGTCTTTAAGTAATGTATCGAAATCAATCTCCTTCTTGTCGAATTTCTCCCACAGTTCAACATTGACTTTGGAGTATTCTAAGATGGCTTCCGCCTCAAGATATGCTTCCAAGGTATTCTTTTCTAACTTTTTATCAAGTTTTTGTTTGATAATTCCGTCTATCTGATATACTCCGTTCTTTTTTTTCTTCATAATGTCATCGTGTAATAGTAGTTTAAATAGTCGTCTAAGAGTTCCATCTGTTTTTTGATTATTTATCATTAACCGTAAATCTTTCATCTGAAGTAGTTCCTTTCTTTTAAGATAAGATATGAGAGTAACGAAACGGCCGTAGCTAACCGTTGGTAAAGGATGGTTAATTGTTGAGTACCTCAGAGGTCCGGGATATGAAATCTTTTCCAAGGGATTTCGTGCTTTACTTCGACTCGTTTCCTTAATGTACCGTGCATAATTTCTCTGAATCTGACCTGCTTGGAGGTCTGTGTAAGCAACACTTGGTATTTCCCCCTTTAGTAGCACAGAATAAGGTGCTGCTATATTAGTAACGACGATTGTAGTATTATTTTCATTTTCTACTATATCTTTAGAATATTCGATTCCCAGAATCCATCCTCCTAAAGATTGGTAATTCACACTCTTTCTGAAAGGCATGTGTGAAAATTGTCTTATTGCTGATCTATAAGGCATAATTACATCTTTTTTAGGCTAAAACTTCCATTTACCTCGATAGTTAACTCCCAGCTCTCGCCCACCTTATAAGGAATCTCTTCTTTGTCTAGGAACAGCATAAATTCTATTACTGGAAACGTTTTTGGAGGCACAGCGTTGTCAGATTTGAAGTACTCAGCATTCTCTGTTGGAACGGGGGCAAATCTGCCAAATGTAATTTGAAACTGATTGTCGCCCGTATCTGGCCTAGGTAATGGTTGAATGGAAATCACTTTAACTTTCTTTTGAACAATTGAGTTCATTAAGCTAATATCATATAACACTTAATAATATTTTCATTAGGTCCTATGGAGGAAATAGAAAGGTATTATTTCCTTCAATTTCCTGTGGTTGATTCCCTTTTCCTTGTTTGACAGGTGGCTTCGGTCATCTCTACAGACAACGATGGAATATCACGGATTTCGGATATCTTCGTCTTTATACGTCTCCGCATCTTTTCGAATTTACAGCAAATTAAGTACGCTACCTCATTTAATCGCTGTTCGTGTATAATTGGAAAAGAACATTCTAACACCTCAGACAATTACAAGTATTTAATTGGAGCAATTATTGCCGACTCGCTTGTTTTACCCCTTAAATGAGCGGAGATCACGGAGATGACCCGGGCAGTCTTTCCCTCTGAATGATCATAAAGCCGCCCCATGCCCTCGACGTGCTTTCCACTCCTCTGGAGAACAGTGTCATCCAGTACAAGGACAGGATCGATGCAGTGCCTGTTGATCAGTTCCACCGACTTATGGAATATGTCCAGTGTGTTGATATTCATCAGGAACCTGTTGAGATTGCTCTGGTTGGTGTGCTCCACGGAGATGCCGTTGAGATGCGCCACTGATCTTGTGGGTGAAGCCCACGAGGCGGAGATGTATCTGCAGAACTATCTGTAATGTCTGCGATTAAACATGGGCCTGAACTCTTCAACGGAAGTTCTATAGTTCTATTAATCATTATATTTAGAAATATAAGAATGCGGAGTTAGTGTAATCTGTTTACCAATCTTATCAACCGGGTTTCGAATTTCCTTAATTCTTGGATCGAATCCGATGTCTTGCAATAAATAAAGCCAATATTGATCGCTAAGTATCCTAGCAACTTCAATTTCATGAGCGCTCCATTCAAAAATATCATTGCTGGAGACACTCGTCTTGACTTCAATGTATTTTCGCTCCCCATTTATATTAAATGACTCAATATCATAGCCTGCCCCAACATCGCGAAGGCTAACCCAATCAACTTTCTGGGCTAAGTCGTTTCTCCCTGCAGCAATGAGATTTCTGATCTCTCTGTCATAAACAAATTTCTCACCCTGTTCACCTATTTGTCTGCGTATCTCTTGGAGTTTGTCAAAATTTTCCTTAGACATGCGGGTCTTTGATATACTTGTATTAAGGTCAATTGGATCAGATGAGGATGGCAAAATGTATTTTCCCTCTCCTACCCAGATTATCTCGGAAGTTGTTTTTCTGTACTGCAGGATATTTCTTATGTTTCTCTTCCACCGGGGATCTACAGTTTTTTTTGCAGAAGGTAACCAGTCATCAGGAGTTAGTTTGATATGCCTCTCCACTAAAGAATAAATCTGTTGTAACCCAACAACTTGGTTACGGGGTAGTTTTTCTTTGATTATGTCCCACATTTCGGTTTGTCTTATTGTCAACTTTTAACACCGTACTCTCGTTATATCAATTCTACGCTTGTATTCAATATAATTCCTTTATCAATTTTCACCTCAGTTGCTATCGGTGGTATTTTTCTATTTGAAAAGAGTAATTCCCGCATTCCGCGTTTTAGGTTACCCGCTTGGTAATCTGTATATACATATTTGGATCTTGAGGATTTATATAGTTCACGAATGAAATCTGCATCATCATAACTTACCAGCCAAGGTGATTCGATATTGGTAAGAATTTCTTCCAACTGGACATGATCCTCAGCATTGAAAAAGTTTCTGTACAATACTTTTCCAGCGTCATAATATGGTGGATCCACATAGAAGAAAATGTTGTCATCCTGAATTTTTATGAATTTTCTCAAATATTCCCTGCCATCCCCGTGTATAATTTCTATGCGATCCCTCAAGATGCTTAACTGATTGACTTTTTTGATTATTCTATCCGAATTAAATCTGCACTTAATACTATATTTTGACAGCTGGCGTCTGCCTCCAATTGGCCCAGCATTTATGATCCCAGAATAATTGGTTCTGTTGTAAAACAGAAATGCAAGGCCTAGTTCAAGATCGTTATATTTTGTTGGGCCATCTTTCGTGAGATATTTTTTGAAATCGTACCAGGTGTCCATTGATATATTCAAATTTTTGATTGCGTCTACAAAATTTTCGCTATGGTACAGAACTGATCTCCAGAATGAGACCACGAGAGGATCCTTTTCACAAAAGACTGCTTTATCTGCCATTCCTGATCTGAGTAATCCGATTGAGACGGATGCGCTACCGGCAAATGGTTCGACTATCGTTCCAAGCTGAATTTTATGAAACTTCAAAAAGTCATTTATATATGGCAGAAGCCAGGTTTTCCCTCCAGGGTATCTCAGTGGAGTCACAGTAGGTTTCATGTTATTATATCACAACCTTGGCCTAAACTTTTCTGCTATGCGCTGTCGGTTAATATTGCCTTGAGAAGTTCTTTAATCTTCCCTGCAATGTTAGCTACGTCTGACGCGTGTGGATTTATCCAATCACTATGTACGACGTCATCCATAAAATCTTTATATTTGCTGCTTTCAAGGTATTCCAAACCTTTTCCAGACTTTGGATCATTGAAGAGCACCTTACTTTTACTGATGGAGAAATTCAGAATTTTCTTCAGTCCGTCTTTGCCATTATATCGATGATAGTCCGAATTAAGTTCTTTCTTTTTGATCTGGTATAATAGAGAGGATTCGAGTAAGGAACGTGTAAGCATTATTGCAGCTGCCGGAAACTGCGTCATATTTATTCTAGAAAGTTCACGTGTTAGACTTTTTAATCTATTTATATCGACAGTACACTTTAAATCTGAAAAATAGACCACTGGTTTTTTGCCCTTAACCGAGTTCTTTTTATCATTTCCTTGGTTCGTTTTATCGCCATATTGTTGTTTATTTTGCTTCCCCGATTCTTCTTTATCATTCTTTGTTTCTGTTTTGATTTCTGTTTTCTTAGACCTGAACTCCTCCTTCCACCCGTTTATAAGTCCTATAATCTCGTTGGGATCCGATCTAGTGTAAATAGATTCATAGTCACCTCCTTTGGATATTAAAGCAGAATTTGCGTATTTGAACAAAATTTCATTAAATTCCTCTAGGTCATTCTCAGGGATTTTAACTTCAAGGTTATCTTTCCAACTAAGATTCAATGCATTTCTCACATCAACATAGCCAAGTGGTCGTGTTAACCGTGTGGCTTCTAGAATATTACTCTCTATCTTATCCCTGAGATCGTTCTCATCCCAATATGAAAATGACCTAATATAATCAATAAGGTTGTAATACCGAATATAGCTGGCAACTTCACTATTTTTTTTTCCTAGCTCCTTGGAAGTTAAATCAAGATCGCCATGATTTGATTCATAGAAGTCCTTAAAGAAATGCCACTGTGAAATCTGTCCCCATCTTTCATAATTAACTGTAGAATGTTTATCTGCGATTATTTTTAGATATCTCTTATCGTCAGTATCAAAAACAACAACGCCCAAACGCCTAATGGATTCTTTAACTTCATTACTAAGTTGTGCAGCTAAAGACAAGACCTCCCTCTTATATTTGTCGGGTGGTGTAATCGTCCCGAGAAGACTCTTAATAGCTAGGGTTCTCCGATTTCCTTCTATAACAGTATATCCAGAACTATCTTTTGGAATAACAATTAATCTTTCATGAGGATAAATTCCTTGGAATTCAACAATTCCCTTGATCATTCCGACTATATCCTCATCTAAATATAATCTCTCCACTACCTTTTCTACAGTGTTATATCTTTCGTAATCTATTCGATAGTTCTTCGGGTTCAAAAATAGCTCATCTATGTCTACAATTTCATCTCTAATCATTTAAAATTCACCTTTTTTGTGTTTTCTATAAAGTTTGACGATAACGTGTTGTTCTTTTCCGTACGCCTCCATAAGAGCTCAAAACGTAATGTCCACCTTAACAAACAATCACCTTTATATTCCCTTTATTTGGAAATTCGTGACGAACCCAATTTTCAAAGTCTTCCAATGGGAACTCTTTTCCATTTTCGAGTATTGGATCACCCAAGTACGCAACTATCAGAAATTTTTTGTCGAATTGACTGTAGTTATCCTGTAATTTTTTATAATCACTCTTAATGTCTTCTCTGTCCATTTTCCAAGGTAATTCTGAGCCATCAGCTCTTTTGTTCACTGGAGCCTTCACTTCTAAAACGCATTTTTCATACTTTCCATTTCTGTAAACGAGATCTGGAATTGCCTCCCCACTATCCTTTCCTTTGTCCGGCCTTATCGCTTCGATAAGGAGTCTGTCCCTATAGCATGAATCTCTTTCGATCAGAAGCCTATAAACTTCAGCCACGAACTCCCGTTCACCGCTGTACAATCTATCGTTTCTATTTAGGCCACTGACGTCATTGTAGTTTCTGTGCTTTTCTCTTAAAAAATCAGCAGCAAGTTTGCAACTCTCCCTCAAGTCATTTTCAGATTTATTGCTCATTTTTACCCCTTCAAAATCTCCTCAATCTCCGTAATTTCACATTTCCTTTCCTCATCTGGTTGAAACACGTTCACACCCAATCCCATACGCTCCTGTCATACGATCTGGCAGCAACCAGCCTGAACTTCGCGTCAGGATGCTTCTCCGATGCACTGTATAGGACCGAAAGCTGGTCGTCCATCATGGAGAATGGCACGAAAGTGGATGACATGTACCTGCCTTCCAGGGTACGTGCAAGGATCGCTGCCTTCGGTATCCTCCTCTCCTCGGATAACCTCTGCACGTCGTCCAGGAATGGCGATCTGATGTACCGGACAGAGAATTCATTTCCCTGATACACAACAGCCCTGAAACCATTCTCCTCTCGCCTGGAGAAGTTGTATTCTATATAGCAGTCCCCACC
>JAJYDZ010000031.1 GCA_021790415.1 Thermoplasmata archaeon
CGGCCAATTCACGAAATCTCATAATTATTGCAGATTCCAGTAAGTATGTGGAAACTCTGGGCAGATATAGCCTCCCGGTTGAAATATTCAAATTATTCTCTGCAGGGACCGTAAAAAAGATTGAAGCAATGGGTTCTGAGTGCAAAATGAGAGATAATGGAGATTTCACAACTGAAAATGGAAATTTTATAGTTGATTGTAAATTCCATACTATCAGGGACCCGGTAAAAATTGAGAACATCATTAAGATGATTCCCGGAGTTGTAGAAGTGGGTCTTTTTGTGGGAATGGCTAATTTATCCATTGAGGGAAGAGAAGGAGGAGCAATCATTCACAGATATAGGGAATTGAATGGTCTATGATCAAAACTCATCAAAATTTATAGAAATTTGACATTTTTTTAAAAGATTTTTGATTATTGGTTAATTGTGTTTATTTCTTTTTTTCTCCCTTATATGATTTCAGCTCTTGAATTATATTCTGGATTGAATCTATCTTTTCGGAAAGATCCTGTATAATTTCCTCAAGAATTTCATCAAATTCTTTTGAAAGTCTGTATCCATGAACTGGTCTTCCCTTTCCTTCTTTTTTCATGTTACGTTTGTTGATCCAGCCCTTTCTCCTGAGCCATTGCATTGCAATTGAAACTTCAGGTTGTCTTAGACCTGTTTCCCGCTCAATTTCAACACTTGTAATTTCCCCTTTGTTTCTTATATAAACCAATGTGAAAGCTACACTTCTTGGTATATCAGATTCAGTTAGAAACTTTGCAAGTTTATTGCTATTCTCTGTTAGAGTCATAACTATCAATATCCAATATTATAATTAAATATATATGTATATCCTTAATTGGAAATACATTTTAATTTAATAAGGAAAAAAAATTCCAAGAAGTTATCATTTACCAGATTTAGATAGAGCTTCCAGTTTGCTAATTATTGTATATAAGGCGGCCCTTCCATGGGACGGCACATTTGGGTCATTGGCAATTTCATCAAGCAAAGAGATAGCTGTTGCGCATCTAAGATCAAGGCTTATTTTACCATCAGAAAGTTTATTTCTGGCATCTGTCGAGCTTTTCCTTACATTCTTTGGTACAGAGGTATCCTGAGATAGCTCCTCTAGAAGATAAATTAATTCCGAGTACAGTTTGTTATCCATTTAAATCACTCCGTGAAAGTGGTATTATCCTCTTTCTTTATCGATATTACCATCATGGTCTTAGAGTCTTTTACTCCCTTTATTTTGCTTATTTTAGTTAATAGATACTTTTGTAATTCCTGATAGTCCGGGAATCTTACCTTTATAATTATGTCAAAATCTCCAGTTACAACATAAGCATCTTCTACATTGGAATCCTTTGAGATGTTATTGATTACGGTATCAATCTCTGTAACATCTACTTCCAGACCTATAAGCGCCGTGACGATCTTCTTATCATAATATTTATCAAAAGTTTCACCCATTTCATCATTTTGCATAAGAATCACCTAACCTATGATTAGTGCTCTAAATAAGTCTCTAAGTCATAACCTTTTTTGTTCGAAACAATAAGTAAAAAAAATCAGAGAATGACTAAAGGCATTCTCTCTTGGATTGATCAGTTATACTTTTGAAGTAATAAAAAATCTAAATGATAAGTAATGTATAAGAGTTGATGATCAATCATATTGTTTTATAGAAATATGCTTAGAACTAAAAATTAAATGCATCAACTCATAAATTTCATGACTTCAGAATAGAAAATATGGGGTTTTTCTAAATACAAAGCATGACCTGCATCATGGATAATAACAAGCTTAGATCCAGAAACTGCATCATGAAGTATTTTTCCATTTTGTTTATTGATAACTTGGTCATTATCTCCCCAAAGAATTAGTAGCGGAACTTTGATACGATGTAAATCTTTAATCATTTGGTTAATTCCAGCAGGTGCGATAACTACGGCCGAAGAGATAATATCCAAATCAATTAAAGTTTTCAAAGCGATTCCTCCACCCATTGAAGGCCCAATTATAGCAAATTTTGATAGGTTTAACTCTCTGGTGAAATCAAGAATGAACCTCGACCCATTTGAAAAGTTACCATTCAATTGATATTCTGGATTTTCATCAGATTTTCCAAAGCCAGGGTAATCCGGAGCATATACGTTAAATCCGGCCTTGGCAAACGTTTGAAACGCATCCAATTGAACCCAGTTATTTGAAGTAAAACTCATTCCGTGCAAGAGTAGTAAATTTTTGCTATTTTTTTCTGAAACCAATTTCCTGAAGAATATTTTTGAATCCATTAATTTCAATGTTACTTCTTCCGTCATTATTCAGTATTATCACTACCTCATATTTGCTAATTGCTAAATTGTTGTTTAGGTTGGGAATTTAAATGGCGACCAAATAAATTTAGGCTAATAGTGATTAGTTTGGGCAACTCCGAAATAGGAATCAAATTAAAGGAATAGCCGGGGGGTTTGGAAGATAGAATAAATCTGGATATGAACAATGAACTTATTTTCATGTGGGGCTGAAGGATGATTGAGAAGGATAAAGGTATTACGGAAACCATATGATAGGTAATTTCTTGAATCAAATCTTACTTTACATTGACATATGCCTTTGTTGAGGCGTGGTGAGTATTGTATGCGTATAACATTACATTTAATTGAAAATGATGCTAAATCAATCTGTATAGGAAACAACTACATTTTTACTTAAGCTGAGTGTAATTGGTAATCCACCATTGTCATGGCGGAGAAAATTTTCATGTCTTCTCTATCACATCGCTCTTTTAAATTTACGTGAACAGTTGCAATAGAACTAGCAAACATATTCTCGAAGTGCTCAATCTCTTCTGAATTTTCTGATACAATACCAAATATTTTAGTATCTCTATGCAGACCAGATTTCTCTATGGCCGAATCAATACGTGGTGATCCTGATAAGAGACAAAGAAAGTATGCTCCCCTTTCTTTTATTTTGCACTTTGAAACGTTCTTTGATCTTCGAAAAGATTCATAGATTTGGTCCATACACTTTATTTGGTTTAGCGAAAAAAAGAATATTGAATCGAACAATTTAACGCGCCCAATAAAATCATCATAAAAAGTAGAGGATAGAATAGAATAAAATTTTAGATTAGGCAACGAATGCTCCAGTTCTTCCATTTCCTACCTTTGGTTGTGGCTTAATAATGTCGGATATTCTCTTTAGGAAGTTCTGCCTTTCCGGAGACTGTCCCAAAGCTACTTCCAAAACTTCTTCTATGTTGCTTACCGGGATAATTTGAATCTTGTCCTTATGCGCTTCATCCAGAATAATATCCTCGTAGTTCGATTTGGGTACTATAACTTTCTTCAAACCAGCCTCAACTGCTGCTTCAACTTTAGCTGTTACTCCTCCAACAGGAAGAACATTTCCTCTCACACTTAATGAACCTGTCATTGCAACTGTTTGATCTATTGGAAGGCTTTCAATTGCCGATATGACAGCTGTCGCTATTGATACACTTGCAGAATCTCCCTCTACGCCATCATAAGAACCAACAAACTGTATGTGGATGTCAAGATCAGACAGATCCTTTCCTGTAAACTTTTTGAATACTGCAGAAACATTTTGAACAGCCTCCTTTGCTATTTCACCTAGTTTACCAGTTGCAACAACTACGCCATGACCTTTATTTTGAGCTTGAGTGACCTCTGCAACAATAGGCATTACAATTCCGGTATACTCAGCCATCCCACTTCCTCCACCCATAACGGCAAGTCCGTTGACTGATCCGATCTGTTCTCCTTCCGTTAAGAAAGTTTTATAGAGTTTTCTCACTTCAAGAGCCCTGTCTGCCACCTGCTGTTCAAGAGGTTTGCTGAAATTCTTTGCCTTTGTTACATGAGCTGCAGTAACAATGGCAGCCTTTTCGCCAATAGCCATATCTCCGGCAACTCTTATTAGACCGCCAAGTTCTCTTAACCTTAACGTCAGTTTTCCTTTCCTTCCAGCTCTTTTTTGAGCTTCTTTAATTATTTCTGTAATTGCTGAAATATCAAAGTGCGGGATCTTCTTATCCTTTACTACTTCCTGTGCGATAAATTGAACTATTTTGTTTCTGTTTTCATCACTGTCGTCCATGTTGTCTCTTACATAGACTTCATATCCATAACCGCGAATTCTTGATCGAAGTGCCGGGTGCATACCCTGAATTGCGTCCAGATTCCCGGCGGCTACAAGTATGAAATCGCACGGAATTGGCTCTGTTTGAACCATGGCACCAGCACTTCTTTCACTTTGGCCCGATATGGGGAACTTTTTCTCCTGAAGAGCTGTTAGTAAAGCCTGCTGACTTTCAAGTCTAAGGAGATTTATTTCATCAAGGAATAGTACTCCTTTGTTAGCCTTATGAATATTTCCAGCCTCTACTCTGTCATGGGATGGTGTTTCTAGGCCACCAGACTGAAATGGATCATGTCTCACATCGCCAAGAAGAGCTCCAGAATGAGCACCTGTTGAATCAATAAAGGGAGGCTTATCATTGGGGGAATGAGAAACTAAAAGTTTTGGTATCATTGCCTTTTCCATTCTGAGTGCCGGGTTAAATAATGTGATGATGTAAACTGAAGCTGCAGCCATTATGGCAAAGAAGAGATAGATGAAATCAAGCGTGTATAGTGTTATTATTATACCAAAAAGGAAAATGGAAAAAACCAGAGTAAGTGTCATTTTTCTTCTGTCTTTTCTATCTTGTTCCGCTTTTAGCTGATATTGCTTTACAATTTCTTTTCCTTTCCCTGCAGGAAAACTTTTAACTTTTGGCCTGTTATTGTCCTCAGGGTTATGAAATACTAAAACGTCTTCCAAATCCTCCTTGGGAAGAAAATCTATCATTGATTGAGCCAGCATGGATTTACCAGTTCCTGGTTCTCCAATTAAAAGTACGTGCCTTTTTTGCATTGCAGCTTTCTTAACTACATTTCCTGCATCTTCCTGACCTATAACCTGATCGAATAGAATTTTAGGAACCGTAACTTCCTTTGTGCTTTCTATATTCAACTTTTTAACCCATTCTTCTACAGATTCCTGCAAAGGTTCCACTACTACATATTTAAAATTATTAAATAAACCTTTACAAAAATTAATTGCATATTTGATATATTATAAGAAAATTTACAATTCCACATTATATCTTTCTGAGATTCAAATTTCCTATAAGACCCTGAAAAATAATACTATTTCCTTCAAGGGATAGCTTTGGAAAGTAAAAGTTCACTCCACCCTCAAATGCTCTCATGAATGCCCTAGCAAACTTTGGATCGGTTTCATAGTTAGGGCTAAATTTGGTTGCTTTGGAGGAAAAACAAAGCATAATGACTGATACTCTCCTCCCTAGATTATGTAACTCCAATAATTCTGTTAGATGCTTTGTTCCTCTTGACGTTACCGCATCTGGAAATATTAAGGTGTCATCTTTTACGAGGGATCCGCCCTTTATTTCAATAATCTCTCCGTCGCATTCAAAATCGAATCGTGAGTTTAAATAACTGATTTCTTGCTTTATTATTCCATTCATGAATGATCTTGCTAACTTTGAATGGAATCTTGTATCCAATAATATATACTCATTCTGACCTTTCGCGGATAAGATTGAATAATCTGTTTTTTTTCCGTGTATTTCTCTTAATTGAACATAATTTCCCGGGTATATTAGTTCTTTCAACCTCCCAGGATCGTGAATATGTGCATCAACAACATTTTTATTAATCTCAACACGGGTTAGGAACCTATTCGGTCTGGAAATTATCCTCCCTTCAATCAGCTTTTCTCTTATATTAAAAATCTCTTTAGATTTTTCGGGAAAGGATATTGCCATCATGGAACATTGGCATAATAAATTTAAAATAATGGTCTAGTTGATAGAGAATGCTGGACTCAATCATCCAATTTCAACTGCCAATACTTTCTTTTGTGAAAAAACAGTTTTAATTCCCTTTATATCATCGATACAATCTTTGTTTATTTTAAAATACCTAAAACCTTTCTTACTTTCCTCAATTGTGACCAGTCCTAAACCAACCAAAGACTCTTCCTTCGTATACCTGATTCCCAATCCTTCTAGGCAACCTTTTACATTAGAAGGGTCGGACTTTATGGCCCTTGAAATTTCGGAAAGGTATGACCTGTATGGGTATATGGAGTAAAGATAAAATAAAACTTTTCTCCTTAGCTCACTCCTGTTAAGTGATCTAATGATATTACCATCAGCCATTGTTTCCATGATACATGATAATCTGTGTCATATTTAAACTTTTATAACATACTATGAAAACATCATAAAACCTGCTTTTTTACAGATATTTTAGCATACATAAATAAGTGCAAATAAACAAATGCTAATTTATTTTAATTTTGCACCACAGTTTTTACAGAATTTTGAATTCTTGTCAACAACTGTTCCGCACTCTGGGCATACAGAAGCAGAGTTTTCTGGTAGATTTTTGTTTACAGCAACTACATCTTTTGTATCCTGATTGTTAAATTCATTCTTAACATACCCTGGTTCTCCTTTTTTCGGAGTTCCAAGGTTTATCATATTGATATTATTTCTTGGAGATTTAGCCTTTGTAAGTTCCAGGTCTCTCCTGAACTGTTCTTCATCCTGTCTCCTGATGGATTCCATATATGACATCCTTGCACTGGAAGACCATTTCTTGATCTCATCTACCCAGATTTTTGGTTTCTTTACGGAAAATTCAACATATTTTAAATCTGCCCCTTCTCTAAATTCAACTCTAATTCTCTTCTTTGTGAATAATTTCACTACGGGTACAGCAGATGAGACATTCTCAATGTTGTATACGGGTACCATTAAATATATCTTGGAAGGCTCTGCGCTTAACAGCTTTCTACTTCCTTTCTTCTCATATATGAGCTTTTTATCTGTCAAATAAAGAGTGCCATTTTCTATTGAGGCATCATCTCTTGTTAATACAGATTCCTCGGTTAATAGTTCATGTTCGTCAGAATCATAAATTGGCATATATGGTGGTTATACAATCTGCTAATATTAATTATTTCATCTGATTTCCTGAGTTGACTTTATCTGAGAGAGAGATCGAATAATCTATTCTATTGAAGTTTATTGATAACTAAAATTAATAACATGTTTTTTTATATACAACAATGGTATCAAAATCAAAAAAGTCTATTGCTATAACAATCGTTGTTGTAATAATAGCTTCATGGATCCTCACATCATCAATCAACAATCTACAGCCAATTCAATCGGGACTTAATGGACCTACAAGTGGGCCAGGTACTTCCAATTCTGGAACCGGTTCTGGTAATGGAATCTCCGGTTCGGGAGGGGCAACCACAGGAAACCTTTTCAATTTTCCTAATTTAAATTTTAATTTCAATCTTCCCTCTCTAAATTTCGGGTCTTTAAATCTTCCAAATTTACCTGTGTTTAACATACCTTTTATTCATTTTCAACTACCAAATTTTAAACTTAACTTATTCGGTACACTGCATCAAAATCAGTTACCGCCAAAAAATAAGACCGGCGGATCAAATTCAGGTACGGGACAAAAAACCTCCAGCAACAGTCCAATAAACCCCATCATCATAAACGAATTTATTTTATTAATTATTGTAGGAATACTTGCATTCGTAATGGCTGTGTGGCTAATCTTAAGAATTAAAAGAGGCGGATTTTTGGAAAGAATCCAGAAAGTTCCAAAGATTAAGTATGGCGAACAGGATTATTCTGTATCGGATCTATTCGAGGATAAGAATATAGAAAGGGAACATTTAGAAAATAAACGGGAAGAAGAAAAACCCTTCAATCCATTTATTTTCCAGCAAAAAGAGACCATAATGACTGGCTGGGGTGGAAAGGGTCTGATTAGACCTATGATAGCTGAAGACCTCCCACTTTCATGGGCCTTAAATTCACCATTAGGAATAGCTATGGACCCAGGAACGAAGATGGAACTATCCGGTGCAGATATTGTAAAGACAGATAGTGATCACACATATATCAGCTTGAAAAATAGGTGTGCAGAGCTTTCAACTAAATATTCATTGCAAAGTGAAAGGAAGCTAATTCGAGGGGTAGAGTACGATGATGACATCAAAGACGTTTTTAGACTTAATATGAAAGACTATCTTAACAAGGAAAATCAATCTTTGACATTTCGGGAAATGATTAAAAGTGACGAGAACCTTAAGAAAATTTTAAGGCAGAAAGATGAATTTAAAACCGCATTATCAGCATTCGAGAAAATATTTTACGGCGCCAAAAATGCAGACAGGAAGGTATACGAGGCATTTTTAAGAGGACTCATGCGCGGTATTTATAAACCGAAGATATTCACCTGTGGGGACAATCAATGAACGAAGCAGGTAATCTAAAATCTATTAACACCAAATATGGTGTTACTATCTTAATATTAATTGTGATAGCAATACTTTCTCAATTCGCTGGTCTAACCTTATTTACATATATAGCCATAGCATTCATCGTACTGCTTGGTATTAGATATTTTGGAATAATTTTGGGATTGTTAGGCTTTGAATTATTTTCAAAAGTTGTAAAGTTATTCTTGGCTTATGGAGCATTTGCTTTTGTAATTGAATTCATTCTGTTGGCTTATGCCTATATATCTATCTCGGCGTTAGACCCAGCTTATTCCTTATTTCCATTTTTTACTCTTACCTTATGGCCATTGATGCTAATGTTAGCATCTGATAGATATATACTTGAAAAGACACCATTCATATCAGAATTTTTTAAGAAACTTTCAGTATTTTTCATGTTTTTAGCAATTTCATTATTTTCCTATTATTACTCCTATGCAAACATTGATCTACTCGTGCTTTACCCTGCTTTTCTCTATCTATCCATTTCAAGCTTTATTTTCGCTTTCTTTCCAATTTTGTCAAACTCGCCCGATGATTTTAAAAGAAGTATTGGAGAATATATTTCCTCCAAGTATATTAAATGGGAAATCGCAGCCTTCATCCTAGGTTTTTTCCAGGGTATTTTAGCAGTTCCTAAGCCAGCTTCAGAGAACTCAGATATCCTTGTTATCCTGCTCTTCCTAATAGTAATTGCCATAGTTTCTGGTATATGGAGCACCTATAAGGCCGGCACTGACAACATTTTGTATACACAACTTGGATTTTATGAGAAATTCCAAAAGCATGACAATGTTGTAAGCGATATTGGGGTTGATTATATGTCTAAGGCAATAGATGAATTCGTGGCAACCGGAAAGAAAGAGAAATTAATATTATCTATTACCTCTTATTTAACAAAACTCAACAATTCTGAAATGAAAGTTGAGGAATACTTAAAAGGAATAATGAGTTATAAGAATAGAAATTTGAGCGGTTATGGAATCACAAGTAAGAATGCAATCATACGCAATGAGATGAAACAAAGAAATTTGCTTGTAAGGGCCATGATTCTAACTATAAAAAGGAGCATAGGTGATGAAAATGCAGAAAAACAATGAAAGTAACGAGACAATACAAAAGGCCGATGAACAGCTAGAAAAGATGATGGATGAAATACAGAAATATTATGTTGGAGACAGGGAGATAATTTCAAAAATAGTGGCATCTTTGCTTGCTTCAGGACATGTTCTTCTTGAGGATAACCCGGGAATCGGGAAAACTTTTGTAGCTAAATTAATATCAAGAATATTAGGCATATCCTATAAGAGAATCCAGTTTACTCCTGATCTTTTGCCAAGTGATATTCTGGGTACAAAGGTTTATAGACCTGCGAAGGGCGAGTTTGAACTTGTAAAGGGTCCAATATTTTGTAATTTACTTCTTGCCGATGAAATAAACAGAGCACCGCCCAAAACCCAATCTGCACTCCTTGAGGCAATGGAGGAAAGGCAGGTCACCATAGAGGGTGAAACCATCCCTCTTCCTAAACCATTCATAGTTATTGCAACGCAGAATCCTATTGAATTTGAGGGAACTTATCCACTTCCAGAGGCTCAGATGGATCGATTTATGATACGACTATCCTTCGGATATCCAACAGACGATACCCAAATATTAAAGAGAAGAATATCATGGACCAATGACGACCCTAGTTCCAAGGCGGAAGAAATTTTCTCAGCAGAAACCATAATGGATATCCAGAAACTGGTGGAGAGCTTTGTTAGCGTTGATG
>JAJYDZ010000032.1 GCA_021790415.1 Thermoplasmata archaeon
CATGATTCCTCAGGTCATCGTTTCTTCGTATGATGTAACTATTTGTTATAATTGCTTCCATTCCCATTTTTTTCATTTCTTCGATGGAAATAGTGCGAATATTTGGATTTATTACAGGCATTATTGTGGGCGTCGATATGATTCCGTGCGGTGTGGAAAATTTTGCAACCCTGGCCAGACCTTCCCTGTGAATAAGATCCATTTCAATGACCTTTGTAGTAATAATTACCTGTATATTTTTGCTCTCTGTCGAGACTGCTGTTCAATTTATTTATACGAGGCCTTTTGGTGTTATGGTCTCTCCTGAATGTTATGTTTGCCATCTTAAGGAAAGTGTTCATTCCATCCTCCATCTTCATTGGACCCATGGTATACCCTTTTCTCCCGGGTTCTCCTCCAAACACCATTAATGAGTCTGAAATGAGGTCTATGAAATACACGTCATGATCAACAACGAGAGCACTTTTCCTGTTTGCTTCCATGATCTTGCGAATAACCTTAGCGCAGATCATTCTATATGTGCTGTCGAGATTTGCAGAAGGTTCATCCATTAGATATAGATCGGCGTCGGTTGCAAGAGTTATGGCAATGGACAACCTTTGAAGCTCTCCACCTGAAAGTGAAGAAACGTTCTGTTCCATTAGTGAGTCTATTTCCAGAGGTTTAAATAGTTCTACCTTAAGAAATGAGTCATCAAACCTTTCCTTTACTGTGGCGTATATAAGTTCAGATACACTTCCTTCATATTCCGTGCTAATGTATTGTGGCTTATAGGCTATTCTTACCTTTGGCTCAACAATGGCGTCCTTTGTTTCGGTTACGCCGGCAAGAACTTTTACAAATGTTGTTTTTCCAAGAGCATTTGCCCCGAGTACACCAATGACTGAACTTGTCTCTATATTTCCTTCCTTTGCTTCAAGTGTGAAATCACCTAAATTCATGGTGAAATTGTTCCATCTAACCAGTTCCGGCGAAACCTGAGTTCTGACAAACCCTTTTTCATCAAAATCTATACTATAAGGTCGTATTCTTACATTTTCCTCCTGAAGATATCCTGACAAAAACTCATTTATCGCCTTGCTGGAAGATTTTTGTTTAACCGTAACTCCATATGCTCCGGATTGACCATAAACCAGATGAACTGAGTCCGCAATCCAATCTAGTATTGCCAGATCGTGTTCCACAACGAATACGGTTTTCTTCTTTGCCATTTCCTGGATCTTTATTGCAATGTTCAAACGTTCAGAAATGTCAAGGTATGATGTCATTTCATCGATGAGAAGAATATCTGCATCTTTGAGAAATGCTGTGCCAATGGCCAGCTTCTGCAGTTCGCCGCCTGAGGCAGATTTGACATCTTTAGAAAGTGAATTCTTCAGGTTGAGATCCTGAACAACTTCATCCATTTTACCGGAGATATTTGCCTTTTCAAGGATTTCTTTAATGGTTCCTTTTGCTATTCTAGGTATCTGGTCCACGAACTGGCTTTTGAGAACAGTTTTCCTTTTCCCATCATATATGTCCCTGAAATATTGCCCAAGAATTGATTTTGAATACCTTTCTATGACCTTGTCCTTGTCAGGTTTCGCCTCATAATCACCGAAATTGGGAACAACTACCCCGGATAAAATATTCATAGTTGTAGTTTTTCCCATTCCGTTTGAACCCAGAATTGCAGTTACAGCGTTTTTTTCAGGTACCGGCATGGAATAAAGACGGAATGAATTTAGACCGTACTGATGAATTATATCCCGATTCAATTCATCGGGAATGCCTATGATCTTTATTGCACCAAATGGACATCTTTTAGGACATATTCCACATCCTATACATAGGGATTCAGTAATAATCGGTTGTGTATCAGGTCCAGGAAAATCTATGGTTTTTATCCCACTCCTCACTGGTGGGCAATAATATTGACATTCTCGATGGCACTTTTTAGGATGGCACTTCTCATGGTCTAAAATTGCTATATGCATCTGTATTCCTAATTAGGTTTCCAGTATTCGTCCGGGATCTCCTGGTATATTGAAAATTCAGCATCTGCAATGAGTTCTCTTTCATCTATTTTCATGTTTGAAAGCTCTATTATTTTTTTAACATTAAGAATCCAGTAGTGAATCCTCCACTCCCTGCCATCAAATAGAGTGGTTTCTTCTCTCTCAGTTTGCAGAACACCGATATCCTCCATGGTGTAGAATGCGTCCCGATCCTCAGGCTCAAGCATATTGTCAATGACCCTGTCATTGTATCCAAAGAAATTAATTAGGTGCTCCGCAGCTTCCATGGATTCTTCTGCTACCATCCTTCTATGCTGAAGGCTCAGACCCTTGCTTATAGCTGTAGAAAGCTCATGAATATCTGTGTAACTCCTTATGGGCGTTACGTGAATCTTTAACTTAGAATTATCTGTTGCCATGATTACTCCTTTTGAAACTTGATAGGACATAGGTATTGCAAGAAAGCTATTAACGTTATTGGAAGCTCAAATTTTTTATGTGTTCATGAACTGTAAAAACTTTAATTTTCAAAGAGTATTCAATATGGTGGAGCACTTTCTTTATCCGATTTCAAATGTAAAAGATAATGATGACCCCTATGCTAAATTTAAGATTTTTAATGAGAATAAAGATGAAAATCCTGAAAAAGCTCAAGGAAAAATAAAGCTTGGCAATAACTATGCATATCAACATGAAGTATTACTATACAGAGAAGACCTTGAGAGAGAACTGATGCAGACAAAATTTCATGATTTCTCCAGAGAATTTTCCTCAAAAGTTTTTCAAAAATTGTCCAGTAAATTCAAATTCCCAAAACTAATGGCCATAGTAAATATTACACCAGACTCATTCTACCCGGGATCAAGAATCTCAAAAATTGATGACCTGAACAGACTCTTCCTAGAATCTCCAGATATAATTGATGTGGGAGGTGAAAGTACTAGACCAGGAGCAAAAACAGTTTCCTCAGAAGATGAACAGAAGAGATTGAGTTTTTTCTTTGACAACCTTCCTGAAATGGATTTTGAAATTTCACTTGACACACGAAATCCCTCGACTGCCGAAATGTTCTCCCATAAAATTGACTACATTAACGATATATCAGGATTTTCTTCAAAGCAGATGATAGAAATTGCGCAATCGAGTAAAAAGAAGTGTGTTGTTATGCATATGCGTGGTACTCCGGAAACGATGAATAATCTTACAAATTACGATGACCTTATTGCTGAAATTAATATGTTCTTCTATGATAGAATTGGTTCATTGTTGGAATCTGGAATAGAACCGAACAAAATAATAATCGACCCCGGGATTGGATTTGCAAAGACAGTTGAAGGAAATATGAAAATACTTTCGAATGCATTATCATTTAGCATTGGCCCGGAAGTACTCTTCGGAACTTCAAGAAAAAGCTTCATAGGTAAATTGACTGGTTCAAAGGTAGAGGAGAGATTACCTGAAACTATAGCCACTTCACTCCATTTAGCTATGAACTCCGTAGATATATTGCGAGTACACGATGTAAAAGAAAACAGGAATTCACTCCTTATGCTTCAGCGACTACTTCTTTAACACTGCAGGTTCTGCAAATTCCCTTAATGATTAGAGAGATATCCGTTACTATATAGTCTGGAGGAACTAGGTTTGACATAGCTTCCTTTGATATGGGTATATCCGTGATTTCATTGCAGCTTGTGCAATAGAAATTCGCATGCGTCTCCATGTTGCTCTCAAAAACCATTCTCCCGTTTATTTCAAAAGCCTTTAGCAGTCCTGCATCTGAAAGTGCCCTTGTTATGTTATATATGGTAGAAATTGGAATAGTTGGCTCTGTTTTCTTTAACTCCTGATGGATATCCTCTGCAGTAAAGTGCATACCAGGGTTTGCTACAACATATCTCATTACCTGCATTCTTTGCGGTGTTATTTTTAATCCTGAATCCCTTAGTTTCTCACTTAAATCTGTCATCAATTTAACATTAATTATCAAATAGTATAAAACAGTTTATAATTATATGTTAGCATATACCTTCCGTTAAGGATGATTGAAAGAGTGAGAGGCTTTAGAGATTCCTATCCTGAAGACATGATCCCAAGGCAAAAGATGTTCGATGTGATGAGAGAAACCGCACGGAAGTTCTATTTTTCACAGATTGAAATTCCTTCTCTCGAATATCTGGATCTTTACCGGGTAAAGTCCGGCGAAGAACTCTTAACGCAGACATTTTCATTTACCGATAAGGGAGGAAGAGAGTTGACAATGGTTCCCGAAGCTACGCCTTCTGTTGTGAGGATGCTCACTTCTAGAAAAGATCTCAGAAAACCTGTAAAATGGTTCTGCTTACCCAAATTATGGAGATATGAGGAGCCCCAATCCGGTAGATCAAGAGAACACACTCAATTTAACGCTGATATATTTGGAGATAGTTCTTTGTATGCTGATGCAGAGATTATAGGCCTAGCCTGTAGCACGTTAGATAGACTTGGTCTATCTGGTAAGTACAAGGTCAGAGTAAACAATAGGATGTTAATGGAGAAAATTCTAAGAAGTATTGGAATTTCAGATATCGGGAGAGGATATTCACTAGTAGATCATTATAGAAAAATAAGTCCTGACGAATTTAAAAGCCAATTATTTGAATTGTGCAATGACAAGGAGAAAGCAGACTTTCTTCTTCAGCTACTAGGTAAAGAAATAAGGTTAGATCAGCTTGATTCAAAGCTCCCTGAAAAATTCAAAAAAGATAATGAAGAAATAATTTCAAGACTTATATATACAGGGAAAATAGTAGGAACTACTACGGACGCTGAACTCGTTTATGATGCATCTGTTGTAAGGGGACTCGGATATTATACGGGCATTGTTTTCGAAGGCTTTGATAGAGCTGGAGAATTCAGATCTATATTTGGAGGAGGCAGGTATGACAATCTCAGTCAACTTCTTTCTGGGACACAGATTGAGGCAGTAGGATTTGGTATGGGTGACGCGGTTCTTGAACTTTTATTGAAAAAAAACAACCTGTGGAACTCAAATGATAGAGGAAGTGGTATTGCAATATGCACGGTTGGAAGTGATGCTATATTGGCTGGCTATGAACTGGCTGCAAAAATCAGGGAATTAGGATATGTCGTTAACGTTGATACTTCTGAGACATCTCTCTCTAATCAGCTCAAAAAAGCAGCATCAAATAGTGTTGACTATACCGTAATAATTGGGCATAAGGAACTTGAAGACGGAACATTAACCATAAGGAATATGCAATCAGGAAAGCAGGTAACAGGTAAAGCAGAAGATTTAAATCGGCTTCTCAAGTCATTATCTTCTTCATAGAATCAATACTGACTGCTTTCCTCAGCTAAATAGTATATCAAAAACATATTTCGTCAGACGATTATTGTGCATGACTCCACACATATTAATGAGGAGAAACATGCCCGACAGAGCCCATGCTACAGGAGATTGCATAAATTTTGCGCAATCACCCATAGCGGCAAAAGGATTGTTTGTTGTTTTTAATATTTATTAGTGATTTACCACTTTCATGCAATTTCCTGTGTGGGCAAAATTTACGCAACATGCTTGATCATTGTAGTCATTCCGATCATTGCAGGTTTGCACAGAAGAATTATTGTTAAATTTCTAACAGTTTTTGCTACCATGGTAATAATCATAAGGCTTTAGTAGTGCAAAGAAATCAACTGCAGTCAGAAATGAGTTTCGATCATTGTTAATCGTCGAAACTTGCTCATCTGAACATATTTAAATATTTCCAATGGCATATTTGCCATCAGGTTGAGGGGCTGTAGCTTAGCATGGTGGAGCACCCGGCTGATAACCGGGAGGTCACCGGTCCGAATCCGGTCAGCCCCATTACTGCAACTGCTGAATCCTTTTATGTTTTGGGGACTTTATTGGAGTTCCGGATTTACACATTACGCAACAGGAAATATACAATAAATTGGCTCATCTCAGCTTTTCATTAGAATTCCGCGATCTCATCTCATCAGTATTTGTGAGGTCTTTTATTTCCCTTCTATGTTCGGCATTTCTTACTTTATAATGAATAAATCTTTAAACTTTTGAGTATTATAAAGACAGAACAATAAATGACATCAATTAGAGATGCGGTAATATTCCAAAAGGCTGAGCTTGAAGCAGGAGTATCTTAAGATCAAAATAGCACCTGCCACAATAGAATGGCTCACAGCAACCCTTTTTCTGTTGTTGAGGGAGGCAATGAAATCGGCTTTTCCCTCAAGACCAAAAAAATACATTTGAAATTGGATTATTCCAGTCTATTATGTTTATTTTTAGAATAACCACTATGGCGTTAACTGCCTGAACTGCAACCTTGAACTTCATGCCGATCTCAATGCCGCAAGAAGCATTGGAATACTTGGCAAATCTGAGTATTTCAGCATGCTGTCAACCAGCCAATCGTTGCGTCATCCAGACAGCAACAAGCCCCTTCCGTCAGGGAGGGGTAGTTGACTGTCCACATATTAAAATATAAACTGGAAATGACCTGAAGTGATCCCGTTTGGTTTTCTATTACTTCTTGCCATTTTTATCGCCTTCTTCCATATGCTTGCGCCAGACCATTGGATTCCCCTAACATCTCTTGCTTCAAAAAGGCAATATTCACCCCCAAAAAAATACGGAATTGCTACATTGATCGGCGGTGGACATGCTACTATCTCTGGGGCTCTGGGTTTACTATTTCTCTTTTTGGGTTTTACATTTCTCAGGGCAGATATCAATGAGCTTGTGTATATTTCAATTGCACTTCTCCTAATAGTGGGTTTATACTTCATTTTAAATGGATATGGAGAATCAAGGGAATCAAAAGAAAACCTTGAGAATTCCATAATCGCAGTCAGTGTTTTCCCAGATTTTGCCATAATACCCATAATGGTATCGGCCTCGGAATACACACTTCCATATGGATTGCTGATTTTCATCGGGTTTCTTATATCAAGTATATTATCCATCAACGCAATTATATTTCTCAATTCTAAAACTATAGGCAAGAGAATGGCTGAAATGAAACCTGAAAATCTTGATTATGTGATTGGTATTCTTCTCATAGCTACGGCGTTGATTATACTAGTATTTCCATCTTTTTAATATTTCAGCTTTTATCTGCTTTTAAGGTGACTTTTTATACCTTTCTGAACGGCATCATAAGAAATTAGAGCACATCTTTCCCTTGCCGGTCCCAGTTTGAGACCAATGTTAGCAAGAACTTCGTCTTTAGACATCCTCCTTATTTCATCCCTGGTTTTTCCCATAAGGTTTTCAGAAAGGATTGAAGCTGCGGCAGTACTGATTGAACATCCTCTTGTTACATACTTTATATCCACCAAGATTTCTCCATCAAATTTCATATCGAGGACAATGGTATCGCCACAAGTTGGGTTTGTCTCTATAATCTCCACATCACGGTCTAAGATTTTACCAAAGTTTCTTGGTGTTCTGAAATGTTCATCCAGAATCTCACTATTGATATATTCGTCATCCGTCAAAATCCGAACCTCTTTATGCTTGCACTTAACGCCTCAAACAATTTTTCCACATCTTCGCGTGTATTATAAACATAATATGATGCCCTGGTAGTGGCTGATACCCCCAGATCTTCCGTCATTGGCATGGCACAGTGATGCCCTGATCTCAATTCAACTCCGTATGTTCTGTCTGCCAAAGAAGAGAGATCATGTGGATGGATTGCGTGAACTTTTACAGACAAGTTTTCTGAACTGATATTTTCTTTATCAAATTTTGGTATTTCTCCAATATTGAAAGCATAGATGCCGGCTCTGTTCTCAATGTTCCTGGTTCCATATGAGATTAGATCCTTTATACCACTATTTTCTTCCATTTTCAGAGTATAAGCTATTAGATCCTTTTCATGATTCCTCACGTTTTCTATTCCCAAATCCCTGAGGAAATCTACTGCCGCCGAGAATCCAATGGCACCCTCTATATTTGGAGTTCCCGCTTCAAATTTTATAGGTATGTCTTCACAAGTGAAACCTGCCTTTGTGACTGTCCTTATCATTTCCCCTCCACCCATGAAAGGAGGAAGTCCCTCAAGTGCTTCTTCCTTTCCATACAGGCATCCTATACCCGATGGCCCCATCATTTTATGACCTGAAAATGCAAGAAAGTCGCAATTCATATCCTTGGCGTTGACTGGCATGTGCGGTACGCTCTGAGCTCCGTCTACTATCATTATTGCACCTGCATCATGTGCTATTTTTGAGATAGGTTTCATATCATTGATGTTGCCTAATATGTTTGAGCATTCTGTTAAAGAGACAATCTTTGTTTTCCTGGATATCAAATTGGAAACTTCCTCCGGAGATATTGGTTCATCATGTCTGGAGTTTAAGAACCTTAACTTCACTTTCTTTCTTTCGCTCAACATCTGCCATGGAACAATATTGGAATGATGTTCACTGTTGCTCAGAATTATTTCATCGCCTTCCTGCAACTTGCTGCCAAGAGAATAAGCAAGAAGATTCAGTGCTTCAGTTGTGTTTCTCACAAAAACTATTTCCCTGTCCTTGGCTCCAATGAAATTTCCAATGTTCTCTCTGGAATGATTGAACATCTCGGTTGCTTCCTCACCCAATCTGTATACTCCTCTATGCACATTGCTGCAATGATTTTCATAAAAATCCACAACGGCATTTATTACTTCGTATGGCTTCTGCGTTGTTGAAGCATTGTCCAGATAGATGATTCCTTCTTTATCTAATTTTTTGAAGATAGGAAAATGTTCCCTTACCTCGTCAAAATTCATCTATTATCAGCTCGTGGGCAAATCTATCCACCATTTCCGTGAATTTTGTATTATTTGCCCTTTCTATCATCGAGCCTACAAAACCAGCAGAAATCATAGATTTTGCGTCCTTCTCTGATATTCCTCTGCTCCTAATATAAGTTAGCTCTTCTTTGTCTATGGAACTTATTGCCGATCCATGTTTGGATCGGGTGTCGTTGTTTTTTATCATTAGAGCAGGCTTTGAATTTGCATATCCAAGCTTAGAAAGAAGAACGATTCTTGAATCATAAAATCCAGTTGATTTAGTACTTTCAAGTTCAATATCAATGTTGCCGCGATGAATAGTTGAACTTTCGCCTGTGACAACACCTCTAACGTGAATATCAGCATTTGTGTGTTTTCCAACCTGAAAACTGCTATCCCTTATGTCTATCTTCTGCTTCCCTGAGCTGAAACTTACTCCGAAAACCTTGTAATCTGATTGATCACCCATCTGATTTGATTCGTTCTGAAAGAGAACCTTTCCGGCTCCATGATTTATATGATATATTGTTCCAAGTGTGTTCTTTTCTCCAAATGTTCTAATAAACGTAATGTCAAATACCCCATCTGCCTTGTCCTGCATATAGTGGTAATCCAGATTTGCCCCATCTTCAAGGTAAAAGTAAATATTTCTTCCCTGGACTCCGTTACCTGAACCTTCACTTGTCCTAATATCAGAGAGTACCAATTTTGTATTTCTTCCGATCCAAACAAAATCCTTCTGTGACCCTGATTCTGATGCCCTGATTGATGTTTCTATGCTTATGGATAGGGATATATCTGATTGAGTTTTTATAAATAAACCTCCCTGCCAAGACGAATTGATAAGATGCTCTTCCCTTTCATTTCCAAAAAATGACTCAACCTTATTCCGTATTTGTGAAGAATTAGAGAGAGCATCGGATAGATGATCTATCTCAAATTGAGCAGATTTTCCCTTCCTCATAATGAAAGCATTACCAGAAACAATGATATCTGCTCCAGAATTTTGTTGGTCTGTTCTGCTTGTGGAGTAGTTACCAGTGGCCATTCTGACCAGTTCTAGGTCAGTAACTTCCACGTAATCTTTTACTGTAGGACTCTCTTTATAATCTCTTACGGGTGATTTCAGGAATCGCAACATGGATTCCTTCCTGTAATCGAAAGATGGATCACTGATTTTTGATTTGAGAATTTCTGAGTAGGCTTCCATGGAATATCATCCTACTGCGCCCATCTTGGACATTTCCATCTTAATGAGTCTGTTCATCTCAATGGCAAATTCCATGGGTATTTCTCTCATTACATCATCCAGGAAACCAAGTACTATCATAGATCGGAA
>JAJYDZ010000033.1 GCA_021790415.1 Thermoplasmata archaeon
GACAACCTCGTTTTCGCTGGAGGCATCCACTCTGACATCAATGTCTGCCATTCTTTTCATGGTCTCTGCGGTTATCATTCCAAATAATTTGCTGACCTTCACTCCCAGATGGTGCCTGACAATGATCATATGGTCAAGCCCCTGAGTCTTTTCCTCAAACATTCCCAGTCCTCCATAGTTGCACTGGAGGGCTATGAAATCGATAAATGACCTGACGCTGGGCTCATTATATTTGAAATGAGTAAATTCCTTCAGGGCCAGTGAAGAGACGTCCCTTGCAATTGCCTCAATCTCATCATCACTGATTGCTGAAACGAGTGCCTGATATGTATTCCTTGTGATAGTCACGAAGCCAAAACGTTCAGCGTATGTGTCAAATTCAGAATATCTGCGAAGTATTGAGTTGACCAGGTTATTGAAAGTGAGATGTCTCGCCTCTGCCTCCCTATTTACTTTTTCCTCAAGCTCCTGATCCATCCTGATGGAGTGAATGACATTTTTCTTTCTGCTCAGAGACATACATATATTTCAAAACATAAGCCGTTATTAGTCTTTCGGTATTTGCCCCATTTAAAGTAATTGGACAAAAGGGAGTTTATTGCATGAGGCTGGCGTTTTCAAAAATAGTTGTAGAATGGCCAGTGTCATAATTTTTGATTACAAAGTAAACTTTCCCTAATAATAGAAGAACAGCATGTGGGTGAAATGGTCAGTGAATATCGGGGTGAGCCTCTTCAGGAGTATTCCGTTCCTTCCAATACACCCAGGGAAAAACTTATGAGAAGCAAGCTCTCCAGCCTTTTCAAAGGATCAAGCATTTGGGTCATTCCTTTCAGCGTAAAGCATGGCGATAAGATTACAGCGATGGCCATGAATTGTAACTCTTATTCGACTTCCGTTCTCTAAACCTTATGCAATCCCATGCAAGGTCTCGTTCGGAACCTGTGCCGTCTTAGTCCTTCCCGTTCCATGAGCATCAGGTGTGCTCCTGGTGTACAGGTATTCATCCATCACGGACGGCAAAGGGGATTCCGCACTCACGGGGAACGGTTCTCCGCAAAGGTCAAGTCCACGGAGGGCAATAGCCAGTGAGGCTAACCCTGAAACCTGAACTCATTCAGCAACTCCTGGGTCACAACAGCGTTGGAACCACAATGATTTACATTCAGCCAGATGCTGAAGACGCGTTTTCGGAGGTTAGAAAATACATGAAAAAACTGGATTTTAGGTTGCCCTAGGGAAAGGGGCTAAAAGAAACGGTCGGGCACAACTTGGACTACATGGTATGCTCCGGTCGAGTTTCGATATAATAACTGAAATGGTCTTTTTAAAAAACGCCAATATCATCAGCGAATAGGCAAAACATGATCCTAACAAGGAAAACTTCAAGTTTGTGACCGGTAAATCATGAATCCTTAAGGGCATCATGCAGTCTTCCCATCAAAATGGCTGCTTTAATGTTTACGGGGGGTCCATCTGCAATAACGTGCTTCTTGAATCCACCGATAAAGTCAAACAGATGAATATTTTTATATAATTCTTCTATGCTGAACTCAAATTGTTCACCTAGTTCTAAATTATGCAATTTAAAATTAGCAAAGTCTGAAACAAAGATGTATTTTGGTAGCTCTTCCTCAGATATTCCGGGAAAATAATCTAGTCCCTGTTCATAGGCTGATTCTAGGTCTTCTCCTCTAGACTTATGTTCTACCAGCACTGTTTCTTTCCAAAAAAGATCGATGAATCCTTTTTTATCTCCTAATTTTCTGACAGGTGCCTCGAAGGATGCCCTCGTTTTCCGTGAAAGACCAAATATGTTGAAGAATTCATTCCAAAACGTTTGGCTTTCAGCTTTTTCGCTACTCTCGTTCTCCCATTCCTTAGAGAATTCAATGGCTCTCTTTTGAATTTCATTCCAACTCATAAGCAATTTAACCACTTTTTAATATAATTAATGTCCTTTTTTTAATCGGTGTATAAGACAGACAATATGTTCTTTTTTCTCTCGATCCTGTTTATTCTTCACCAGAAGTAGCAAAAACCCCCCTATAATTAAACTTTACAATAGAATCTTCGCGATACTTTTATTCGTGATCGATATTCACAATTCAATACTACTTAAGAAACCATTTTCCGCAAATGAAATATTTGTCAAGGCAAATAGTAAAGTTGATTAGCAGTTATGATAAATCACTTTGTGATAAGAAAGAGACATTCAAATGAGAAGATAGATGAAGACTTTGGATTATTCAACACTACCAAAGAAGATTATGGAATTGATTTTGGGAAACATATAATGGACCAATATAGGTTATTTGTGGAGTTGATGGATAGAGTAACTCAGAGGCGGCTTAACACCAACACCTTTTTTCTAACTGCAAATACAGCATTAATTGCAGCACTTTCCGGGTTGTCAACCAGAGGTATCTTAAGTGAACAGAATTACATTATAATATATGGTCTGGCCGCTCTGGCAGGAGTACTTCTTTGCGTTGAGTGGCGTGGAATAATTGAGTCATATACCCAGTTGAATCAAGGAAAATTTGCCATTATACTCCAGATAGAAAGATTGCTACCTCTATCTATGTTTAAAGCAGAATGGCAAGCACTTGGTGACGGAAAGAATAAGAAGTTGTACAGGCCCATAACAAAAACGGAGAGGTGGATACCTATAATATTTATGTTTCTTTACATAGCACTTCCTGTATCATCAGCCCTCATACTTAACGGTCTAATTCCCTAGATATTTCACTTGGATTCCAATTGATTATGCGAGCATTGTGTTCCTTAAGTGGCTCAGGTATAGGGTCGTTCATTCCTGGTCTCATTTTAACACCAATGACTTTATGACCTTGCCGATACGACTCTTCTATTTCCCAATTGACAGCGGCACGATCTGCTGTATTTTCACCTATCATCACGATTGTGACTGAAGTTTGATTGATTCTCTCTCTGCAATTTGTTTTCCATTTTTCATCGAAGGGTTCCTTTATAGAATAATCTCTGAAGTTCAATTCACCATCACGCGCTTTAGCCTGGGCCCTTAATTCATTTACCGCCTCTTCATCTTTGCTATGAAAACTAATAAAAACGTTTCTCTTGGGCTTTGGTGGTATTTTAGCTTCTATTGCTTCTTGCGTCGGGGTCTTAAAGAGTGTTTCTTCAGATTTAGTGTCTGGATTAAGCACCGCTCTTCTGAATATTTCTTCAGCTTCGTTCTCAGATCTGCTGTTACTACGAATTGGTGTACTCCCCCCCATTACATCTCAACCCATTATTAGTCGAATTATCTTGTTGATACACATATTAATAGTGCCCTCAATCACGATTCCATCTCATCTCTCAGCATTTCTTCTGCAACAATCCTTTCTTTGCAAGATATGCAAACCCCGCAAGGAGGATCAGTTCCTGCATGGCAATAATAAGTCATTTCTATCGGTAGTTCATGTTTCTTTGCGAGTTTTATTATATCTCTTTTGTCTAATTCAATAAATGGTGCGAGAATTTGAATCTCTCTCCCTAATGCCACAGATATTGAGTCTTTAGCTCTTTTTAAGAATTCCAAACCTTGATCTGGAAAGATCGGATTTGAAAGGAGGCCAATTGAAATTGTGTCTATGTCAAGATTGTATGCATAAGCAGCCCCAAATGTCAGAAAGAGAAGATTCCTAGTAGGTAGAAATGCATTCTTAACCATATCCAAATTATCATTTAACAAACTACTATGAATGACTTCTAATCCAAAAATATCGATTTTATGCGGTTTGTTTGAATCAATTACATCAGCAATTCTCTGGCAAGAGTTCCACTCTTTTTCTTCTGCTCTATGGCCATAATTAATGTGTAGTGGATAAATTTCATAACCATACTTTTTCAGTAAAAGCATCATTGATGAGGAATCAAGTCCCCCCGATACTAAACATACAACCTTCAATACGTTCCCTCCCTAGCATAATGCCATAGCAAGCTATCAAGCAACCTAGGTGAAATTCCAATCTTATCGGATAAATCGAGAAATTTCCTTTCAACATTAAGATATGCTTTTTGAGAAAGAATTCTTTTTTGGTTGTGCGAGTAGAAATCTGGGAACAAAAATCTCATTACATGACTATCCAATACGGCCAATCGATCAGAGAAACCAATATTTTTCAAAAACATTGAGGCCTCTTTCATTCCAATTCCTGGTAGAAATCTTACAATTTCGGCTCTGAGTTCATCGATTTCATCGAATTCGGCCAAGAGGATATGAAGTCCGCCATATCTATCTCTAATCACCAACCCTGACTTATACAGATGTTTTGCCCGCAAACTGGGATATCTATACACCCTAAACTCATCGTTTCTTTTTTTTGGTAGATAAATAGACCTCCTCAATTCTTTGAGAATTCTATCTGGGGTAATTTCTGTAAAGGAATTGTAGTCTATAAGTTCTCGATTGATTAATTGCAATAGTGCTGAATAGGCAGTTTCGAAATTTATATTACTAGATAATATGCAGAGAACGATTTCTTCCCATAATCTATTGTCACACATTCGTAACCAATACTTATAAGGTGTGTTAAGCCTCAATGAATTTGGGAATTGGCCTAATAGCAGTCTAATCCTAACCTCAATATCTCCTGAATCTGCAATATTCTGCATTTATAAGTTCAACCACCATTGTGTACATAAAATTTTACATCGCTCATATAAAATTATAAGGAAGAAATGCATTTAAAAACGATTAAAGAAATCAAACGTAGGCATATTCTATGGAACCAAAGATGAAGGAATATTTGGAAAAATTCTTTAAGCTCTGCTACGCCAGACTGGATACTGGTAACGAGTTATATGGAGATAGATACAAAAGGTTAGATTTATTCGAGCAAATTGAGGAGGAGCTTGCAGATGTGGCCAACTATGCATTAATGCAATATATAAAAATTTTAGAACTTAAGGAAAAAGTTTCAAGACTATAAGATTAGATAATTGATTCTTCTAACTGCCTGAATAAAGGAGTTCCGAGGTACACTTGCACGTAGTCTTTTAACGTACATTCTTTAATCATGTACTGCAGTTTTTCAACATGCTGCTGGTAAAATAATAAATTGTGAAGTAGTGCCCGATTGATATAAGATTTTTCTTCCATTGAGCAAGCCTCACAGTGGCATCCGATAAGGTCCAATTGTGAAAAGTCAAAAATCTTATTCTCATTCTTTTCAAAGATGTTGCTAGTCCAATCTATACTATCAAAGGTATCAGCACCGCAATAAGCATATAATGCCATTGAAATCGGGTTTCCACATCCAAGGATATGCAATAGAAATTTTTCGCTCCTTTCTCTGAGCTTGTGTGTTATTTGCATTATGTTTCTTCCTCTTTCTAACACTGAAGCTCCGCATTCTCGCTCAGGAATTGCAATTATTCTGCTTTGTTCATTTCCCAGTGAAGATGCGTATTTTGAAACGATGCCTATAAGCTCTTCTGGTGTTCTGCCATGAAGTATCTCTAGGGGTACGCCGTTTGTTATCACATCGCGTGATTCCCTAATTCTCGTTATCAACTCAGAATATAGATCAAGCTCTCTAGGTAGAATATTAGGGGAAAAATCAAATGTAGCATAAAAATCAGCATCTACTTTTTCCAAAGTATCTCTATATTCCTTAAATGTCCAGGTTTTATCACTCTTCCAATAACTCTCGAAAACACCGGAATCCATCATCACAAAATTTCCAGTTCGAGAATATTGGCTTACTTCACCGACCGACTTATTTTCATGCAAGCGTTCATCCTTATTTATATCATATGAAGAGAGTAACATTTTACCATATTTCTTTTCAATAATGAAATCAAACAACTCTTTAACATCAAAGGGTTGGAGACTTGATATAGCTGGAAAATATGCTGGAGTTACCAACTCTTTATCGCCGATCCTTACAACAGCCATTCGTGACAGGTTGCTACTTTTGTATTTAATATCCACTTCCATTCCTTATCATCTCGTCATGTAGGGTTTGATGTAAAGATATCTTCATCCCCATTTGTTTTAGACCACTTTCTCTTGATAACAGTGTTAATACCACCACGAACATTTACCTGCAATTCCACATATATCCGTCTTGGTTCTATTGATTTTATGAGATCATCTGTGATCTTATTAATCAATTCTTCATGTAGAATTTCAATGTTTCTAAATGAGGAAAAGTAATACTTCAGGGATTTAAGTTCCACCAAACTTTCCTCTGGTTCATACGTAATCTTAATGGTATAGAAATCAGGCAACTTTGATTCGGGACAAACCGCAGTCAATTCTGCAAAAGTGTGTTCACAGAGATACTTCTTATCCGGATTCTTGTTATCTTTTACATTCAGACTTGTTAAATCCATTTAATTGGCAACGAATAGTCTCATAATATATTTATCATAGCTTAAAATAAGTTATGATGAAAGGATTGCCCATTTATGAAACAAAAATACTGTTCAGATCTAATCGCCTGTGCAGCTCCTACCTACCTCCTATACTGGTATCTCACTCTTCAATTTTCTTGAAATAACCATTTAACGCCTGAAATGCAAAGATTGCGGGTTCTGGTTCAGATACGCCTTACGTTGACGCGATTCTGTCTGATAGGCTTTGGTTTTCTATAAATTTGGAAAGCGAAGGGCCCATTTCTTATGAGAAAGTTCATGTCTTCCGTGGTAGGCCTTTTTAGACTTATTAGTATGCAAACCATTGGACTTCTATTAGTGATGATTGGATGACTTGTTCATCAAACAATCTCATTGATTAATCGCTCTTCTATTTTAAAATAGTGTCTTCTGCGCAAATTTATTCGACTCTATTTTAGCTCTAATCTCGTAAGAATTTTTTCATAAGCCTCGTTTATTTCTTTCATTCTGTCTTGGGAAATACCAGTATTTGTGTCCGGATGGAACTGTTTTGCCAGTTCTCTATAAGCAGCCTTAACTAATCCAATGTTGGTAGTTGGGATGATGCCCAGCACCCTGAAGTATCTTTCGTCATCTGGTTCCTTTCTTAGTCTCTCCCTATTATTTCCATTAGTTGCCGTACCTTCATGGTACACATGAGTAATTCCAGTACCGTCTTTTGGCATTCCACACTCTCTTGCAGCTGATGCCAATGGCCTCAACAATCTGGAGATATCTTCTCTCCTCGTCTTTGCTCCACATATGAATTCAGAACGTGCAAAATGGCCATTTCCTTTAATAAAAACCAGGAGAAGATCTATTTCCTCAACATTTTCTCTGGTAAATTTCCAGGCGATATTGTGCACTCCAAGTGTTTTTTGATAAATGTCGGGAAAACTCCCAATTTTAGCACCTTCAATTGTCCAAGTATTCCCACTTTTTGGAGTAGGTGTCATAAAATAAGAATAGACGTACAATTCTATTCTTCTTGATGCTATCTTTCCAGTATCGTATTTAAAAGTAACTGCCCCTGACTTATTGAAAAAATTCAGCTGCGCCTCCTGAAAAACTGTAAAAGGAACCTTGTCCACTTTTGTCACCTTCACTGATCAGACCGTCTGTTCAGAGCTGGCTTCCATCGAATTACATATATACCTATAAATAACAATATGATGTAAATCACAGAAAAAAATATGGTGAGGCTGATAATATTGGACACTATCCCTACCTCTGCGAAGAATATTGCCCCCAATATTCCAAGAACAGCAAAAGGATAAGCAATAATCCTTTGGGCAAGCCTCTTTTTATCGGTCATATAAAAAACAATCCCTATAATAAAAACAAGAACAAAGACAAGGAGATAGAGAACATTAAGAACAATGTATCCAAAAGGGGAGGCTACCACAACTAAGCAAGAAAGTCCTTCTATAAATTATTTACCTGCCCATCTGTTATCTTTGGGGATAACATTAAAGAAAATTGTTATTGAATAGGTAGACGAAATTACAGTAATCCAAAAATGTAAGAGGCGGAACCTGTGGAATTATTATAAGGTTTTGACATAAATTTCAAGTTGATCGATTCAATTTTTTTACAAATACCATCCTATGGCATCATAATAACGTTCATAATTTTTGCAAATCCCCGGCTCTATTCTCAAAATTCGCCATTCTAACACGGGACCCTCCCTTTAGGCGATGATTCAGCTTTTGTTCTACGGCTTTAAGTTGCTCTTCTTTTTCTTGGATATCTTTCTCAAGCTCAGCCCTCCTCCTGAAATATTCATCTATTCCTATGAAAGCATAAGCTAATGCTTCGTGCTCAGGTACTCCGTATCTTTCTGCAATCATGCTGATTGAATGCTGAAATGCCCTGAAACTTTCGAGATATTTTCCCTTTTAAATGAGGAGCTCCATGTCATCCACCGAATATCCTTTCCTGACCACATAATGGGCAAAAGCCACATATCTCTTCAGAGTCTCTTGCCCTTCATTCCTGATGTTTGAAATGCCAATGATTTCCTTGAGAATTTCAAGGATCTTCATAGCATCCTTCACTTTCAGGTTATCCGGGGATGAATATATCTGCCCTCTTATTCCCGAAGCACTTTCCTTAAGGATGGAACCATTCTTTGCAGTCGCTTTTCTCACAGAGGGGCCCAAAAGATGTCATTTGGAAGACAAAATATTCAGAGAATATCCGATAGAATACGCTTTATCAAGAATATTCCTGATGAGAGAGTAACTGTTTATCCTGTAATAAGAACATTCAAGGATGTCGTAACAACTGACTATGAAGGGAAATGGTGGCAAGAGAGAGGCGATTCGAGAGAGAAATTTAGCTTTGACTTTCATTACAGAACAACAAAACCTCAACTGGGAGGTGACTAATTGAACGGTCCTGGTAGTTCTTTCATGTACCCAAAATTCTTGAAACGATACTCCAAAAAGATCATGGAACTCTATGATGAACATTTCAAAAAGGTACTCGCATACGTAGAGTCGGTGCTATTTTCTAATGAAATCCTCGAAAAAAAATTGTCTGACCAAGACAAGGCGTTTGCAAAAGAGTTAAGGGGTCAAGGGTCTCAGGTTACATCGTTTGGCACAATGTATGTGAGTTTGATGAGGTCATTTACGCGGGAGACGTCAGAGGATAATTTCATTGAGAACCTATCTCGCATAAGCATAGAAAAAGAAAGAGCTAAGCTTAGTTGGGATTCTTTGACAAAATATAGCGATCGCTTTTCAGAGGTTATTTCAAACGTAAGACTTTCCTTGCTTCCTAATTTATCAGAACTTGTCTGGAGAGTGGATCAACCCATATCAAGCACTGGACGAAAGAATATAAATGGACCTATTGGTATAATGAACCTCAAAACAGATGAAGCTGGCGATGCCTATTACCTTCAGCTTGAGGTCGATATAGTGTCACTAAGCTACCTGATGGAGAACTCTTAAAGATGCATCAAGAAATGAATAATCAAATTGAAAGTGATTTACCAGACCTAACTTAATAGCTTTAAGCTAAACTTGGAAGGTATCAAGTGCCGTTATGAAAGTTCTTCGAGATTGATTGGAAAATAAACAACTCATCCAAATCTCTCAATTTTATTCTTAATATTTTCTTTCACAGTTATGAAAAAAACCATAAAGAACTAAATTAGAAGAGTCATATATTTAATATAGTGAATTATTTGTGGAGACAGTAGGTCATTGGGTTTATATTTAAATGCTCCGGCCGGGATTTGGACCCGAGTCGAGAGATTGAGAGTCTCTTATGCTTGACCTGGCTACACTACCGGAGCGACCCAGCAGGATGCCATATGGACATTTATTTCTTTTGATGTCAGTTAAGGAATTCGTTAAGACATTCTATTGTGTTGTCTGCATTCCAGTGGGCAAAAATTTGGATAAGCCTGTCTAAGCTACAATAGGCCAGAAAACCTTGGCTAATTCCACTACAACGGCCATTGCTATTCCTATGTAGATTATGAGCTTTGGATCAAGTGCGGGGCCGGATATTTCCTCCTCTTCGAAATACCTGATAAGACCAGCGCCAGACTGGAATCCCTCAGATTTCTTCTCCGCCATATTGGTACCTGATTTTAAAGAAGGTTATTTAAGTTATGGCTTGG
>JAJYDZ010000034.1 GCA_021790415.1 Thermoplasmata archaeon
TTATGCAGTTGATTCTCCGCTTCTCATGCTACCATCAATACCATATTTCCTCTTCGCATTCTTTTCTTTAAACGTACCATATTTTGTCCCAGGTTTCCAATATACAGCAATGCTATCACCAGTTGTATTTAGCGCATCTTTTGTGGGACTTGCCAATATGAATAAAAGGCAAAATCTTACCAATAAAAAGATTCAGATAATGACAAGGAAGATTGCCACTGGTATGATAATAACAGCCATTATATTGGGGGGTGGAATTGGATTTTATTCACCAGAAGGACATACCATATCATCTCTGGCCATAGGTAGTTCTTCCGCAGCAGCTTCTGCTCAGGTTTTACCATCTATTTACAATTTCCATTATAATATGACTTCTGAAGCTATTTTTGAGTTGCGTGGAAATATCTCATCAAGTTCATGTCTCTTGACGCAAAACAATCTCTACCCTGAATTTGATGCGTTTCCAAATGCCTACTTGTTATATTCATATACATCTGTTGGAAACCTTTCTAATTTATATTCACGGAATTTTACATACATTATAGCAGATGAATTCAGCCAGTTTTATTATCAAAATGACAGCGTGGGTACATCAATGGAGAAATTTATTCAAAGAGTTGAATCCAGCGGAAAATATTCCGTTTACCTGGAAAAAAATGGGATAATAGCTCTCAAGATGAATTAAGGGCATAAACTAATTTGTATTTTCAATTGCAAATATTTATTTGTAAACACACATTACAATATTATGGAAGAATATCTAAAAGTTGGAGAACAGGCACCAGATTTTGAATCTACGGATCAGGAAGGTAACAAGATAAAGCTATCGGATTTCAGAGGAAGCCCTGTGGTATTATACTTCTATCCAAAGGACAATACCCCGGGATGCACAGCAGAGGCATGCAACTTCAGGGATAACTTTGACAGCCTTAAGGGAAAGGGGATAAAGGTACTTGGTGTGAGTGTGGACAATCAGAAATCGCATAAGAAATTCCAGGAAAAATTCAATCTCAACTTCCCTCTGGTTGTAGATGACAGCAAGAAAATAACCAGCGCATATAAGGCGAGCGGTATGTTTGGCACTGCCAAGAGAATTACATACATTATCGATGGAGATGGAAAAATAGCCTATGTATATGAAAAGGTAAGTCCAAAGAACCATGCCACTGAGGTAATGGAAAAAATTAATGAACTAAAACTTCTTAAATAAAAAGTGAAGGGATTTAGGCATCCCTTACAAATTTGTATCCGTAATGGATAACTCCACTATGCCCATCTTCTGAAATTTTTCTGAAAACAGATCTGACCTTTGTTCCTATATCAATATCTGATGGTAAGGTGTCAACAATCTGTCCGGTCATGGAGGGTCCATCCTCAAGTTTGATTATCGCAAGAATATAGGGTCTCTGTCTGGTGAACGCGGGAGGTACATCATGTACAATGGTGAAGGAGACAACCTCACCCTTTCCGCTCATTTCAATATCCTCCATTTTACCTATGGAATCCCTGTGGCATGTTGGACATATGTCTCTTGGCGGGAAATATAATTTGCCGCAATTACCGCATTTTTCCCCGACCATTCTGTATCTATGATCTGTTTCTCTCCACATTCTCGATAGTTCTCCCATTTTACTCACCACCTAATATATGCACTATTGAGGTTGAACCTGTTCCAGCCACGCTGTGCAGGAGACCATACTTTGCATTTTCAACCTGTCTCTTACCGGCTTTTCCCATAATCTGCAGGTATCCTTCAACAAACTGCCCAACACCACTTGCTCCGTATGGAAACCCCTTTGCCTTCAAACCTCCTGATGGATTTATTGGTATTCTCCCCTTTAGACCAATATCGGAAAACACCAGATCCTTTGCCTTTCCCCTCTCTGCAAAACCAATGTCTTCCAACGCCATCACCCCGTATATACTAAAGGAATCGTGGATTTCGGCAAAGGATATATCATTAAGACCAACCTTCGCTTTTTGAAGGGCCTTCCTCGAAGCACTAACCGTGGATTTCATTGAATATAGTGAATCTCTGCTGTGGAGAGCAAAATATTCTTGAGAAATTCCACTGCCTGCTATTTTTACTCCTTCTTTCTTTTCCCTTTTTACAAATTCCTCAGACGCAAGTATTATGCTGGAGGCCCCATCACTCTGTGGTGCGCAATCCATTAGATTTAGAGGTTCTGCAACAGGTGTCGAATTTATTGCCTGTTCCATTGTGATTATATTGGAAAAGTGTGCAGTTGGATTCATGGATGCATTTTTATGGTCATTAACAGAAATAGCCGCCATAACATCCTTTCCCACACCGAAATCCTTCATATACTTCCTTGCAGAAAGCGCAGCCATTGCAGCTGGAGTGCCTCCGAAAAACGCTTCCCATTCCCTGTCCAATATAGATGAACTGATATCTATCATCTCGTTTCCGTAAAGTTCAGTCATTTTTTCCACACCACCAACCATGACAAGGTCATATTCACCTGATTTAATGGAAAGATAGGCTTCATATACGGCTGCTGCTCCAGATGCTGTTGATGCTTCAATTCTCAATGTTGGTACATCTTCGTCAGCAATTCCAGCATAATCTGACATTAAAGCCCCTATATTTTCCTGCCCGCTAATCATTCCTGAAAGACTGTTTCCCATATATATTGCATCAAGATCCTTTGTTCTTATTCCTGAGCTCTCAATGGCTTTAAGGCCAGCCTCCACAGATATCTCTCTCAACGATCTTTCCCACAATTCTCCATATTTTGATTCTCCTGTTCCAATTATAAAAACATCATTACTCAATTGCATCACCAAATATTATTTTCTTTTTGAATTTTGCATAAACCGCATAATCAAGCCATGTTACATCTGCAAGCATCTTCTTTATGGTCGGCGCTGATCCCCTGTCCATGTTCTTGATTTCATCTGTAACGGTAATATCGAAGGCGTCTGACCCCGCACCCGATCCAAAAGAAACCGCTAGTATTCTGTTGCCTGGCTCCGCAATATCAAGAATTGCTGATAAGCCTGTCATCATGGAGCCTGAATATATATTGCCGATAAACGGAGTTAACAAACCTTCCTTATATTGCTTCTCCGTAAAGCCAAGTAACTTCGCAGCCCTGGTAGGGAATTTCCCGTTGGGTTGGTGGAATACAGCATAGTCATAGTCTTGGGGTTTCATTCCGACCTTTTCCATGATCATTTTTGAAGCAGATACCGTATGCTTAAAATAAGCGGGTTCACCAGTGAAACGTTCTCCGTGCGTAGGGTATGGCTCACCTTCTCTTCTCCAGAAATCCGGGGTATCAGATGTAACAGAAAGGGTATGATTTATTTCTGCAATCACGCCTTCATTCCCAAGGATCATTGCAGTCCCCCCAGCAGAGGCTGAATATTCAAGAACATCTCCTGGAGCACCCTGAGAGGTATCAGATCCAATCGCAAGTCCATATTTTATCATACCGGAATCAACCATCGCTTTTACATTTTGGATACCAGCAGTACCAGCTTTACATGCAAATTCATAATCTGCTGCAAACATTGGAAAATTTGCACCAATAGCAGAACTGACTATAGTTGCTGTAGGTTTTACAGCATAAGGATGGCTTTCCGATCCTATGTATATGGCCCCTATATCTTTGGGATTTATCTTTCCCCTCTTTAATGCATTCCTTGAAGCTTCCACTGAAATAGTTGCAACATCCTCATCGGGAGCTGGCACCGATTTGCTGAGAATATATATTCCATTTTTTATGTTCTCCGGGTCTTCTCCCCATACTCTGGCTATTTCATCAGGTTTAATCCTGAACCGGGGTATGTAAGAACCGTAACTTACAATTCCTGATTTTTTCATAGTTTCTCCCAAGATATTTATGATATTTAAAAATTGCTGAATCTCTATTCGGCAATTGTCGAACTATGTCTAATTAATAATCAATTGACTAAGTCTCTGTAAAATGATTTGGATGCAATAGTGTTATTATAATAGTAACAATATCTAATAACCAAAAAGGTGAAAAAATGGAGGAACTATCTCCAAATGCAAAAAAGGTTTATGATGCCCTGAAGAAAGTTGGCGCTATATCAGATGACAAATTAAAGACTGCAGATGATATCATGAAAGCAGCAGGGGTTGGAAAAGCCATAGTGAGCGCTGCACTTCAGGAGCTTACAAACAAGGGTATGGTTAAGAGAATCGCAAGGCAAAAGAGTGCCGGTTATTTTGTGACTAAATGATTAAATAACTACCAAAATTTAATTATCCCGTTACTCATATTAATCAATAGAATATGGTAAGCATCATCATCAATGTAGACCGGGACAACGACTTCGGAGAGAAGGTGGGAATTAAAGGGCCCATCGTAGGCTATACTGAATGTTATAATGCTGCTGTAAAACTTATTTCTGTAGATCCTGAAGATTCAGATGCAAATGCTCTTTTTGGGGCTCTTAAGCACTATGATGAATTGCAGGCAAAGGGTGAAGAGATTGAAATCTGTACCATTACCGGGGATAATGATGTCGGACCAAAATCTGATGAAATCATTAGTAGTCAGCTGGATCAGGTGCTAAAAGAAAAGATCTACCAGAGTGCAATCCTTATTTCAGATGGTGCTGAGGATGATTACATCATGCCCCTAATACTTTCAAGGATACCGGTGAGGTATGTTAAGCACATTATCGTGAGGCACAACCAGAACATAGAATCTCTATATTATTACGTAGTTAAGGCACTAAAGGATAAGAAACTGGTAAGCAAATTCATCATTCCAATAGGTCTATTGCTTCTAACTTACGGTCTTGTTGAACTTGGAGCAGCTATTTATTTAACCGCTGTTGGAGCAGCAGCAGGATTGAACCCATCCTACTACGCAGGAGCCATAGTTGCTGTTGTCATCGGTGCATATTTCGTTGAAAGGGGCTTTGATCTAAGAACTGTATTATCAGAAATGTTTGACGATATCAAGAAATACTCTGAAGAGGCAAGGATACTTTTCATTTCATATCTGGTTTCCATAGGAATAGTTCTCGTGGGAATTGCATCTTCATATGTTTCCATTACCAGATCCATTGGTGTGCCTTTCGATAAATTCTTGGAATTTCTTGCATACTTCAGCTGGTGGATATATGGTGCAGTGTTTACAAGGGAAGTGCTGCGGGCGGTGGATATGTATCTTGGAGAACAGAGCGACATTCAGAGGATCTGGTATGGATTAACATTCACGCTTGCTGCAGAATTTATTGTCTACGGATTGCTCAATTATATTAGATATGTTCTAAGCTACGTGACTATCTCAACAGCATTTGATGGAGTGGTATTCATGATTATGGGGATAGCCGTTGCAATAATAAGTGCTCTAGTTCACAGGCACTTTTCCAAAATCATGGGTTTAGGGCACTCTATGCGCGATCAATGACACTTTCATACGAAGAAATTTGTAATTTACTTGGATTAGACAGGAATAAAGACAAGGAGGCAGCAGATTATATTCTAAATATACCTAACCATGGTAATTCGCTCCTTAACATCCTAAGATCACATTCGGGGAAGGAATTTTTTGTTATAGGAAACGGACCTCCGGTGCATGATCTATCGTCAATATATGGCAAGGGCATCATAGTCGTCGCGGATTCAGCTATCTGGAAAATTAAAAGACCATATGTGCCTGAAATTATAGTAACAGACCTTGATGGTGACACAGATAGAATTCTGGAATTATCAGATTCTGGGTCAATAGTGTTTGTGCATGCTCATGGTGACAACATGCAAAAAATCAAGGAAATAGCTAAGAATTTTAAAGGCCACTTTATACCAACCAACCAGATCCCAGAATACCCGGGGAACTTTGGCGGTTTTACGGATGGAGATAGAGCAGCGTACATTTCGGATTATCTTGGGGCTTCTAAAATTGTTCTGGTAGATTTTGATTTTTCTATCCAACATGGAAAGCCCTGGAACGAAAGGAAGCAGATCAAACTAAACATTGCAAAGAGGCTGCTTGAAGAGCTAGGTGAAGAAAACCGACAAAAGCTAATTGGATTATGATTTCTTAACTATCTTTCCTCTGTCGTATTTACACGAGAAATCGAGAAGATCATGGGAGAGACTTAGGGAAATGTCACGCCTGCCCCCGATCATTATTAATCTTTTTGTTCCTCTTCCTCTTCTAACCCGGTTTATGATTTTCTCTATATCGTATTGCTCTCCAAGCAAACTCATTCTCAAAGCTTCTCCAAACGCAATATCTTCATCAGCAGATCCATCGGGCCTTCCGGATAAAACTATCTGAACTTCCTCAAAATCTCTAAGTACTTCCAGGGTTGCACTCATATTTATAAACGAAGCAATGAATACTTCTCCGGTATCCTGAATCTTTCTCAAAACCTTTGTACCATTTGTGGAAGTGATGATGGCAACTTTCCCATTAAAATCATATTTTGAAACATCATAGGGTGAATTATTTAAATCAAATCCGCGGACCTTAATTCCATATTTCTCACCCACAGTAACTGAATTTTTCATGCTTGAAGCAACTGATCTTGCCTCTGTTGCAGTTAAGGCAGGTATTACATACTTTGCCCCTGAATTAAGAATTAGAGGTATGGTTGTTGTTGATCTATAAATGTCCACCAAAACTTTGGGGCACTTCGGATAAACACCAGTTCTTCTTCCCTCAACTATACTAACCTTCATTTTTTTGTCCATGGTATATTTTCAGGAAAGTATTAAAATAAATCCAGCATCACGGAACAGGTAAAGATTATGGCACAGGAAGTTAAAACCATGGTAGAAGGAGGCAAGGCCACCAGCGGTCCACCACTAGGTCCCGCACTTGGTCCACTAGGTCTCAATTTGGGGCAGATTATAAAGGAAATTAATGAGAAAACAAAGGATTTTCAGGGCATGCAAGTTCCAATAACTGTTACAGTAACAGATCCAGCAAAAAAAACATATGAAATAAAAGTTGGAATTCCACCAACCTCTGCTCTATTGAAGAAAGAACTAGGTATTGAAAAGGGATCTGGAAAGAGAAAGGAAACTGTTGTTGCCAACGCAACACTTGAGTCCATAACAAAAGTAGCAAAATCAAAGATGGACTCAATGATGTCTAACGACTTGAAGGGAGCAGTTCTTGAAGTTCTCGGAACCTGTTTCAGTCTGGGGATCAACGTTGAAGGCAAAACAGCAAAAGAAATTCAGGATGAAATTATCAAGGGAGAGATCAAGGTATCCTGATCATACAAAAAGGTTTTTAATAGATTGCCAATGCAGTTGGCACTCGCATCCTATTGTCCACCTTTTATATATAAAAGGGTGAAAAATGGATCAGAGCCCGCTAAGACTGCAATTTGCAGGAGGGATTAAATGGCAGGAAAACTTGAAGATAAAATAAAGGAAGCTAAGGCAAACGGAAAGGAAAGAAAATTCCTTGAGAGTTTAGAATTGGCCATAAACCTGAAGGATCTGGATCTATCAAATCCTAAAAACAGGATTAATGATGAGGTCGTTTTACCTAAGGGAAGAGGTCGTGAATATAAGGTTGCAATATTTGCAAGCGAAGAAATGAGACAAAAGGTAAAGGGGGCAATTGATATTTCATACGGGCCAGAGGATCTCTCAAAGTTCGCTGACAATAAGAAGGATTTTAAAAAGATTGTAAACCAGGTAGAATATTTCATAGCAGAATCAAATTTAATGGCTACTATAGGAAAATCTCTGGGTCAGGTATTGGGTCCCAGGGGAAAGATACCAAGACCGGTTCCACCGGGGCAGGATCCTAGTTCCATGATTGGTGTTCTTAAGAGAACAGTAAGGGTCAGAACAAGAGACAAAAAAACTTTCCATGTGCCAGTTGGGACAAGAGCAATGCCTGAAGAAGATGTTGGGGCCAACATTAGAGAAGTATTTAAGAGAATCATAGGGAAACTTGAAAAAGGAAGTTCAAATATTGATTCAATTTATATCAAAACGACAATGGGAAAAGCAGTAAAACTGGATTTGGGTGATTTGAATTGACGGAGCCGGCAAAATGGAAAGTTGAACTTGTTAATCAGGTCACTTCTGAAATAGAACAGAGCCCCGTGTCCGCAATAGTAAGTATTAAGGGCATTAGAAATAAACAGCTTCAGCAGATAAGGAGATCACTTAAGGGAAAAGCGAGATTAAGAGTGATGAGGGGAACTCTTGTTGAGAAATCACTTGAAAATGTGAAAAAAGATCACATAGGTGACTTGAAGGAGTTTGTTTCAGGACAAATAGCATTAGTAACAACGGATATGACACCCCAGAAACTATATTCATCTTTGGAGGGTTCAAAACAAAAGGCAGCTGCCAGAGGAGGAGAAGTTGCCACTGAAGACATAGTTATAGAAGCCAAGGAGACGCAGTTCCCGCCAGGACCTATGATCAGCGAGTTTCAGAAGGTTGGTTTGCAGACAGCCATAGAAAAGGGTAAAATAGTAATAAAGAAAGAAGCCTTGTTTGTAAAAAAGGGAGAGAAAATCTCAAAGGAAAAGGCTAAAATTCTGGAAAAGCTTGAAATTCATCCCATTACAGTTGGGCTAGATGTTGTATCAGCATATTATGATGGTCTGATATTCAAGTCGGATGTACTTTCAATCACACCGGAATTTGTCATGGGAGAAATTGCACTTGCATTCTCCAGAGCAAAGGTACTTGCAGGATCGGTAATGTTTATTACCAAAGAAATTGTTCCTGAACTTATAATAAAAGGCAGACTGCAAGCAGAAAGCCTCGCAATTGAAACAAAGTTCCTTGATGAAAAGGAGAGGGAAAACCTCATAATTAATTCAAGAGCAGTTGTGCAGAAACATGAAACCAAAGAAAATGCACATAAGGAAGAAGTGAAGGAAGAGAAGAACGAAGAAAAAGAAGCAGAAGACGCCACAGAAGGATTTGGCGCACTATTTGGGTAAAGGAGGAAAAAGAAATGGAATATGTATACGGAGCACTGTTGATACATTCAGCAGGAAAAGAGATAGACGAAGCGAACCTTAGGAAAGTGATGGAAGAAGCAGGAGTTAAAGCCGACGACGCCAGACTAAAAGCTCTGGTGTCGAGCCTCAAGGAGGTTAACATCGAGGATGTCATAAAGAACGCCTCAACTCAGCAGTTTGCTGCGGCACCTGTACAGGGTCATCACGAAGAAAAGGCAGCCGAAAAGAAAGAAGAGAAGAAGGATGAAAAGCCAGAAGTCTCAGAAGAAGATGCAATGGCTGGACTCAGCTCACTATTCGGATGAAGATATAGATGGTAATGAGAGAATTTTTGACAGGACTTGTTAAATATCTATTGCCTGTCCTAATTCTAATTATTTCTATATTTGTATATCCAAACTTTCTATGGCTGATTATTGGTCTCGTCTGGATCATGATTGATCTGTTTCTTGTTATTATGACAATGAAGGGCGACGACAAAAGCACAATCGGCTAATTTTTATATTTTAAATCCACTATGTTAAGCCTTAACTCAAACGTTTTTACGTAATATGTCAAGATTAATTTTAAGATCTATTACCAGATCTTTCGCCTTTTTTGTTATTTCACTCATGATTGATGTGCCCCACTTAATATTGGACGCATTTAAATCTGTCTATCGGCAGTTTCAGTAACTATGTTTGAAGGGACATGATATCAAAGGGTTTTATGAGTTTCTGGATCTCCTGGGAAACCGCTGTCCACCGGTATATTTGCCTGCCCTTCCTGACCAGCACGACCTCACTTATCCCGGACAATTTATCCACAAGATCCTCATAGCTCATCCTCATGTTATGGAAATCGATCTTCCACATAACTGCCGCCATGATCTCATATGCGATGAAATTCACAACAGAGAGATACGCCTCCACCCTTCCCGGAAGCTGGTATCTTACGGGAGAAAGAGATGCATCCCCCTTCAGGTGCCTGTGATCTTGTATATTCTTTTTAGCCAGTTCTGATTCCATGAACTGGTCAGGGATACGCGTTCTTGATCTTGAGGATAAATCCTCGTGGTCCAGCATGCGTCTCGCTTCTTTCATTTAGTA
>JAJYDZ010000035.1 GCA_021790415.1 Thermoplasmata archaeon
CAGCAAGGGAGATCAGGAAACTGGGAGAGGAACAGTGGAAAAATATCCATGAATATGGAAAACGCTGGACAGTGGAGATATATTTCTCAGGCCTCAAGCGGGTAATGGGCGAGATCATCAGGGCAAGAAGGCCGGATTACATGATCCAGGAAGTTGGCCTGAAGGTTCTCTATTACAACATGATGAGGGAGAACACCAGGACATATGGGTAGTTATGCAACACAGTTCTTTCACACACAAGCTTCTTCAGGTCACCAGTAAACTCACTTCGAAACCAACGAAATGCAACCTCCTGCCTCGTTCTCTGACTCGAAGGGCTGTTGGCATATAATCGCGATCTCCGGCAAAAACCACGATAGTCCGTATATCTGCTCTGATCAGGATAACTTCCTTTACGGCAAGTGATAGTTCAATATCTGCACTATTTTTATGTACATTGGATAAAACATCTATCGCCCTAATTCCCATTTTCTGCAACTCTTTCTTTGATTCAGCAAGCTTGCTCCAGTCAGCAAAAGCCTGTCTGATGATAAATTCATTATCTGTTGATTCCTTCAGCTGATCCAGAGCCTTTCCAATAAGATATATAGATAATTAGTTAGCTTCTTCATATGGAAGTTGATAAAGATTTGTCAGCGAATAATAAAAATTTTAAAAATCTATGAATACAGCGGCCAGACTGTTTTCAGCCATGCAACTTATAGGTTGTAAAAAGGTAATATGATTTTCTGAACTTTCCGATTCAAATCTTAGTCATAGCTGACTAGACTTAATACTTCTCACCGCCCTTATTCCATCGATGAGTGAGAATTGACCCACGCAGGAATGCGGGTCCTATGGAAAAGACGAAGACTGCCAAGTAACATGCAACTTTGAAATTAATAGTCGGATCAAGCAAAGATCGCCTTTAAGGAAAAGGCGGTCTATCGGATCAAGAAGTATCTTGTTGAGAATATTTCTCATTGGCCTAAAACTATTCCATTTTTTTCAATATTATCTTTCCATCTTCCTCATAAAACCCCACAATTTCTTCTTCCCGCACTTCAAGTATGGCTTGGACCCTTTTAGGCAGCGTCATTCGAAGCGAGGAACCTCTCTTTGAAAGATGAGATACATCAACCAATTGTTGCATTAAGTGTAATTGTTATAATAGATTAAATTATTTGCATTCAATATGGTATTAATGGTGAAAAATCACTTAATGAGTCAATTTCAATGAAAACAGAATCTGTCTACCATTGATGCACAGTATGAAGAAGTACGTTTACATATATCTCCATACAAGACTGTCTTTTTCCGTTCATTAAGGTTGTTTCTTGCCCCTTCGCAGCATCTTATGAACTCTTTTTTGTTATCCTGCCTATTCTATTGTTAGTCGTGGGTTCGACGAAAATTTGCCTTCTAACGACCCAAGCTTAAAACCTCAAATTTTGTGCCAGTATCTCCATTTCTTTCCTGCCTGCCAAATCCTTTGAGAGTGATTTCCAACAATCTTCACAGTTTTTGTCCAAAGTCATAAATATAGTAAGTTTTTGAATATTAAAATAATCCCACTTTTCTTGCTCACCTTTAATTGACACAAATGCTACGGTTCCATTCCTAACAATTCGTTAAGATTAAATTTAGATCGTAAAAATTTCTCAAAGCCATTACTGTACAGTTCAGAAATTCAAAGTCAAGTATTCATCATCAACTTTCCTCAAGTTAAATATACCTCTTTCCCGTTATAAGTTGCGGAGCATTGAGATTAATGAGGTGTCCTGTCTGCAACCAAGAAAATAGATCACAACCAACCAAGAGTTGGTCATACGCTGGCTACTTTGTATCGAGGTACGATTGTTCCCAATGCGGCGAAACTTTTAACACCTATGAAGCCGATGGAAAGTTGAAATTTACAGTACCTAAAAGTGAACAGGATCAGTATTAAAATTGTAACGGGTTGAGTTATTTGACACAGAAAAAATTTGTATTTCCACAAATCGAAGAAAGTGAAATTGCAGAAACAAGGATCTATCTGGAACATATATATTATGACCTGAAAGGCAAATTCAGAAATTTCTCAGAACTGGAAAATGTTGTAATAAGTTACGCCAGCTACAGTTCAGAGGCACTCTCAACTCCTCAAAAACCAGAGGAATTTGCAAAAGAAACAATTATCGAGCCAATACTAAAGTATCTGGGTTTTACTTGGAAAGGCGAAACCAAATTGAAATCTCCATTTGGCAATCGTTGGCCAGATTACACCATAGTACCGGAAGATTCAGAAGACATTTTGCTTTATTTGGAAGCGGAGGCAGTTAATACTTACCTTTATTCAGAAACTAAGGGGAGAGGCCAGGTGTTTCAGTGGCTACTTTCTAAGGCGGCTGAAACGGAGTATGGGATTGCTACCGACGGGTTGACATGGATCCTTGTGAAATTTGATGAGGCAACTAACCAACTTAGAGATATGCATAAAGTCGAATTAAGATCATTTTACTCTAAACTCATCAATCCAAAGGCTTTGGTAACTGACCAAGAAATTAAGGATGAAATTACCAAACTCCTAATGCTAAAACCAAGATATCTTAACGCTTTCATCAATAATTATTTAACAAATGCAGTTGAGGAAAAGGAAGAGATTACCAAGAAATTCTATGATAGTTATGTTAAGTATGTTTTTGGGCTGGACTCTTCAGGTAAGTCAACCGGACAAGTATCTTTGCTGAGTTCAATAATCACCCCAAAGAGTGTCAAAGCAGCGAAGAATGAACTATTTGCCGTAGTCACTATGAACAGACTGTTTTTCATCACATTCCTGGATGATAAAGGGATAATACCAAATAATCTACTTGGTGGACTTTATGAAAAATACAAAAGTGCACATATAGGAAAAACTTTCTACAGCACCTACCTAAAACCACTTTTCTATGAAGTCTTTAACAAAGGGAAGGACGCACGTGAGTCGTACATTAAATCGGATGACATCTATAGAGACATACCATATTTGAATGGCGGATTGTTTCGTGAGAACATTGAAAATGAAGAGCATTACAATATTAGCAACGAGGGGATAGAACCCATTTTATTGAATTTGTTAGCTTATAATTTCCTAAAGGAATATAAGATCGGTTTAAGTGATGAATCAGATCTAAAACCAGAAATATTGGGTTACATCTTTGAAAAGACCATCAACTACATATCCGGCACTGGAACAAATCAGCAGAAAATGCAGGGAGCCTACTACACACCCGAGGACGTAGTAAATTTCATAGTCAAAGAGACTCTCAACACAAAAATTTTAGAGAAAATGAAGCAAGGGCTTCGTTCAGTTGGATGGCAGGAACGAGACCTCCAGGGTCTTGACACTATCGAAGATGTGCTTGGAAATATGCCGGTCAATAAAAGGCACTCTGCAGCAATGCTGTCAGCCATAGATACAATAAAAGTTATTGACCCTGCGTGTGGATCTGGACACTTTGTCACGACTGCTGCTAATGTGCTGACAAGAGTTGTTGCATCCATCAGATTAGCGATAAATGAACCACTTGACCTGTATCAAATAAAACGAAAGGTTGTTACGTACAATATATACGGAACGGATATTGATGAAATAGGGGCAGAAATAACAAAACTGAGGCTTTGGTTATCTATTATAGCTGAAGTCAAGGATCCGCTTCACACTGAAACTCTACCAAACATCGACTTCAATATAATGTCTGGGAATGCGTTGATAGGCCAGCTTCATGAAAAGTTGGCTTTGTCCCTCTCTTCAACTGGAATGAACTTTATAGATTCAGAGGAACTGGAGTATTTGGGGCATTTCCTTGGGTCAAACAAGAACGAGGTATTTACGCTGTTAAATAGCATGAAGACAAATGATTTATCACTTGCATATCAGAAAATCATAACAGGTTATAGGCCGGAATCTGGCGACAATGCAGCGAGAGTGCATGACCTCCTTAATCGGATCAGAACTCAGCTGTATGGTGCTTTTAACGAAGCCTTATACTCTTACTTGGTAAGTAATGAGGCTTCAGGAAAGATTAGCAAGGAGACCTGGGAAGCGCTCTCCACAAAGAAACCTTTTCATTGGGGATTTGATTTTCTAAATGTATTCAACGATGGTGGATTCGACGTTATAATTGGTAACCCGCCATATATACAAGACAAAGATTACTCAAAAACAGAATTGAGCATCATAAAAAGCTCAAAAGTTAATTCTCAGCGTAAAAAGATACCCCTGATGTATGAGAGCATGAGCTGTGGTAATACACATGCGTACTTTATAGAGAGATCTCTAAAGATGTTGAGGGAAGATGGGTATCTGGGCTTTATAGTGCCAATTTCCTTGGTATCTACTCCAAGGATGGATAGTATAAGAGAAATAGTTCATCAAATGTCGAATGCTGTTTCTTACTATAATTTTGATGACCGACCTGGAAAGATATTCTCTGGAATTGAACATTGCCGATCCACGATAGTCGTATTAAAAAAAGGTAAAGGGGTATCCCGGGTTCTCACGAGCAAATACCATCGATGGTATTCAGTAGACAGGCCGAAATTATTTGAAAATCTAAAGATTTCAGAAGTCAAACTCAGAAGAATGGATGAATTGGTTCCAAAACTTGGTACCAATATTGAGCACTCCATTATCAAAAAACTTGAATCAAGAGCTCGAAACAAATCGTTATCTGATTTCTTCTACTCGCCAGGTGAAAAAGTTTGGTATCATAACGCACCTCAGTACTGGATTCATTCTCACACTGACGGTAGTGTTCCTGTGGTAGAGTATTATGAAGATTTCACCATTGACCCAAAAACCAATGAAAAAAAGTTTGGAAAATTGAAAAACAAAAGCATTACAACCCATTACAAGTTCATAAGAGTGAGACTTGAAGATTTCTATTTTGTTACTGCACTTCTCAATTCATCATTGTTCTACTGGTGGTATGTGATTTATTCCGATGGGCGAGATCTTCTGGAACAACAAATCGGCTCATTCCCGCTGAACTTAACTCTTCAAGAGAAAGGTCTGCGAATAAAACTGGAACAATTAGTGGAATTACTGATGAAAGAATACCAGCAAAATTCAAACGAAAAGATAAATGTTAGGAAAGGAGACTATGCTATCAAAATAATGGAAATTATTCCGAAAAAATCCTATGAGACTATCAGTCGTATCGATGATTTACTTTTTGATTTCTTTGATTTCTCAGAAGAAGAGCGTGACTTCATCAGGAATTTCGATCTGGGATTCAGGATGGGTAACGGAGCCCAGGAGAACAGTGGTACTCTGCTGAATACTTAATAGTTGAACATTCAAAGGATTTTGCCCTTAACGAGTGGAAAAATAAAAAATCCACGACTGGGCTATACCAGCCTAAGGAATTATAGACAAAGCCTGATAACTTTCTCGATAACTAACGTTTGGTTAAGTTTGAATCCATTGCTAATGAAAAACAACTTATAATTGCAGTTGGTTGTAGCCTTAATGAGTCTTTTAGACGAGGCGATCGAACACGCAAAAAAGGAATTTTCTCCAGAAAGTGAGAAGAAGAAGATTGAGAAAGAAGTCATAGAACATTTTGGCAAGATATTTAGCATGCCACATATTGACGAACTTACTTGGGACGAATTTAGAGATTTTACATTGTATAGGTATAATCATCATTGGACAAACATGTTCAGATACAATGGGTTCCTGAAAAGGGACTTCAAAATTCTCAAGCAAGCCCTCAAGGCCCTATTAGATGAAAATGTGCCTATTGATGAAAGACTGAGAAAGACTCTACCAGGCAACGCCTCTTTAAAAGCAGAAGGGACAGGCCCTGCATTGTTCACTTCCATTCTTACAGTGGCGTATCCGCATAAATATGCGGTGTATAATAACACCACTGTCAGTTCTACCAACTTAGCATTGCATGGAGAACACTTCTCGAAAAACCACTTTGTCGAAGAGTATGCACATTACAATAAGGTGGTAACTGAACTTGCAAGAAAACATGGACTAACTCTGTGGGAAATGGATTGGGTATGGGGGTATATCGAGTCTAATAGAGCTCCGGAAACGGAGGAAGAGGAGGAGGAATCGGAACAAGAAGTTGCACAAGAAGGCGGAATTGGGCCCGATTATGAAACTATGCAGCTTCCGATCAACATTATACTTTATGGTCCCGTTGGAACAGGGAAAACGTTGTTGGCTAATAGACTGGCCAAGGGCATTATAAGTGGGCAAATAACTAATATGCAACAAGTGAAACAACTGATAGGCAATAACTTCGAAGATACTTCTATACACAACAGTGACCTCATAAAAAATGTAACTTTTCACAAATCATACGGATATGAGCAATTTATAGAGGGAATCTTACCCCACACCGATGAGCGCGGCGGGAACACCTACCTGATTCAAGATGGAATATTCAAGTCCTTTTGCAAATCTGCAATCGAAAGTTTGGAGATGGGAGAAGTTTCAAGGTTTGTTATGATAATAGATGAAATAAATCGCGGCGATATCTCGAGAATTTTCGGTGAGTTGATAACACTCATAGAGAAAGATAAGAGAAAAAAAGGGGTAAAATCACCTGGAATGGAAATTGAGCTCCTATATTCGCATGAAAAATTTTCAGTGCCTATAAACCTCTTTCTAATTGGCACGATGAATACTACGGATAAATCTATTGCACTTATTGATCTTGCATTACGGAGACGGTTTTACTTTGTAGAGGTAAGACCCAATTTCATGGTATTAGAAAATTACCTTGAAGGGCTTGAAGAAGATTTGAAATCTGTTGTTCTGTTCATTTTTAGAAAATTAAATGAAAAAATCAATGAATACAAGGGTGAGGATTATGGTGTTGGACACGCATACTTTATGGAGATAGGAAGTGGGCAGGATTTAGTTGACATTTGGAATTACAGAATCATGCCGCTCCTCATGGAATATTTTTACGATGAGGAGCAAAACTTAACGGATGTTCTTCATAGCATTGCGAGAGTTAGAAATTCTGATAACGAGACTCTAATTCATACCTTTTCCAGTTTCCAATCTCCCGAAGAGTTCATAGAAGCAGTTAAACGAGCAATAAACAAAGTTGAAAATGCTGAGGAAAACTGACCAATGCATACTTACGAATATAATACAATACCAGTGGGAAGGAATGTAAACAATGGCGTAGGCTTGTCAGAAAAACAAGCTTATGAGCTGGAGCAAATCAGTCTGGAACTAAAAAGAAAGAAAATCATTGGAAAGAGCTTCTATCGTTGGGTTGGGAGAGATAGTCTAAAGTTCATGAATTACGCTGGGATCGTCTCATTAGGTTCAGAACAACTTGAGATTTTACCAAAAATTTTTAAACCAAGGGCTGAAAACTCTTCTGATTACGAAAAGTCATTCATTGCTTTTGCAAGATTGATTTCATACATATTTAAAACTAAGATATTTGATGAAGATTTGATCAAGATAAGACAAACAGAGAAACTTGGGATTCTTGATATAATAATATTTTTCTATATTTCGTCCCTGAAAGCTGCAATAAAAAATGGTATCTATAATAAATATGAACCTGAAATTTTCGACAGTAGATTTATCAGAGGCAAAATCTGTTTCGATAAGCTGTTAAACAGACCACCAGGAAGCACTCTTTTGCAGGGATCTTATCTTTTTACAAGCGACAACGATTTGATGAAGTATCTGAAAACAGCTACTTTGTATTTTGCAAAGCTATCGAGGTCAAATTCGCTTAGAACACGACTACACAAGCTGTCATCTTTATTTAGTGATATAGGTACTTTAGACTTATCAACGTTAGGGAAGAAAATTTTCAAATTTAACAGACTCAATAGGGCTTATGAAGATGCATACAATCTTTCGAAGCTCATACTCACCGGGTTACTAATACAACCAAACGCAGAAAAATCCCTCTTTGGAGTTGTCTTCTTACTTGATATGAACAAGGTTTTCGAGGATTTTGTAGCAGTTTTCATTGAAAGGAACTGGAATATTTTGTCTCGTCAAACTTCTTTGACTAAGGTAATAAAACAGAATTCTGGGAAACATCTCTTCATAGACAGAAACATTAGACCTCTAATTCCAGATGTTAGGTTACTAAACACATCAAACGTAACGGAAATTATTTTCGATACAAAGTATAAGATTGGCCCAGAATTTGAGAATGACAGGAAAGATGTTTCTAAAGTCTCAAAGGGAGACCTTTATCAAATGTATGCCTATTCCGCCAAGTATAATGCGAAAGAGACTGTTTTGATATATCCTACACTCTCTAACACGTCAGAATTGGATGCTTTGAAATTTGAGGAAAAACAAATGTTCAGAATTTGGGACATAAATTTGTCTCTTTGGGAAGATGATTGGGAATCCAATTTGATAGAAAGCTTTACTGAACTTATGCACAATGTTACCAATTTATGAAGTTGTAGACTTTGCTAAATTGAAATACGTTGTTAGCATGGACACATAGTCAATATTAAAGAGTGTTGTGGAACGGGATCTCTAATTCAAATTTTGCCTAGCAATTTTTTAACGACATTATTGATTGGCATAGTTGACATTTGACAGGGGGTCCTCCGAATTAAATTAATCTCTAACTCCCGCTCTTTTGCATAATAGGTATATCCAGCCCCTCGATAAGCGCCCTTGATTTCTTCGGTACCTCGGATATCTTCCAATCTCCACCGATCTTGAGCATGAACACCCTTCCGAGGTGTTCGAGCACGTCCTCCGGAGAATATTTCCTGATCAGATCATTGCTTCGCAGGAGACCGTATATCCTGTAGTGCATCATCAGCGCAATGAAATTCACAAAGGTCCAGCCCTGCATCTGCTGATCATCGCGCATGTATGTCCTATCGGCATGAATGGTGTTCTTGAACGTATCGTACGACTGCTCTATGTCGGAACGGGACTTCAGCATGCCATACACAATCTCACCGGAGACCTTCAGATTCGTAATAACCGATATGGTTCCCATGCGATCCCTCAGGGCCCTGAACCGGGCAGGTGATCCTGATCCTGCAAGGAAGTCCTTCTCCTCCTCCGCCTTCAGGAAATCGTTCCTGAAGGTGTACATCGTGTGGCCGCTGCTCTCGTATTTCCGGTAGAATATGGGGTGATCCTGGAACATGAAGTGCCTCTCCCCCTCAGTGCTGTAATCGATCAGCCTCGAATTCCTCTTAAGCGGCATTATGTGGAATACGCCCATGGAATCCATTGCAGATGTGTTTGATTCCGAATAGAATCCCGTATCTGACACGAGAACAATCCTCTTCGCGCCGGATTCCTCCATGGACAGCTTCAGGGAGGCAACGCTGTTTATTGATCCCGGAAGGATGCGGAAATACGCCGGCATGTCGTGGTCAAGAGAGAAGAGGAAAAGAAGCTGCACCTGTGGCAGGTATTCCTCCGTGCTGTTGTGCCCAAGGGTTGCGGATATGATTCCCTCGCTCATCGACAGGACATGGGTGAGATCAACGGCGAGATACCGGTCATCCTTCATCAGGGATTTCATGAAATCCACCATGGCCTTCCGGTCAGTGCCAATACTCCGAAGCATGGGACCGAGGGCATCCGGTGACACATGGGCATCAAGCGTCTCTGACAGGTATGACGTTTGATAGTAGAATTCAACGTTCTTCAAGGGTGATCGATACAGAAGCCTTGTACATGCGAATACGAAGATCTCCTTCCATTCCCGGAAATGTTTCTTCAGCCCATCAATGATGTCTCTGGAGACGTGATTCAGGAGGAACGACGAACCGTATTCCTTCACGGACACCTGGTCGCAGCGTTTCATGATCCGCTTTGCCTTCGGCTCGATGAGGCCGTCCGGCGTGATCCTTCCCAGATACTCCTCTGTCTTCAGCTGAGCCCTCTTCTTCTCTTTGTTCCAGTGGCTGGATACCCTGTAAAGATAGTACCTGTCATCCCTCCTCATTATCAGGGTACCTTTTCTCTTGTGTTTCAGGACCCAGTCC